>VBBG01000008.1:666-5388 GCA_005882905.1 Candidatus Bathyarchaeota archaeon
AATTGATCTGGCCCGGGCACTCGCTGTGCGGCCTGAGTTTCTGGTACTAGACGAGCCGACAGGAGACCTGGACACGTCAATAGCCAACTTGGTAATGCCCTTGTTACGAGGGCTCAATCGAGACCACGGAATAACGATCCTGATGACAACAGCCATTCCACGTCATGCATCATCAACAAAGCATCAGGTGCATCTCAGAGGGCCAACAATTGTAGCACGACCTCCGAGGGTCCTGGCAAGGGGAGAAAATGTTTAGGGAAAACCAGTCGATCGCGGACAAGATTCGCGAAGCAATCAAACCAACGCCAGTCAAGAATAGGATCCAGATGGCGGCTTACAAATTGCGTAATCAAACCACCAGACTCGACAAGTCGATAGCTCGGATGGAATCAAGAGATCGCGTTCTGCATGAAAAATGCGTGAAAGCACTAGAAGCTAGAGACAGTCAAACCGCGACCCTTTTCGCGAACGAGTGCGTCCAGATTCGTAAACTGATCAAGACCTCCCTCAGCAGCCAGATCTCTCTCGAACAAGCGGTTCTCCGTCTAGAAACCATCGAACAATTTGGCGACATGGTTCATGGTATGGGAAGCGTCAAAGGCATTCTCACAACGGTCAAGGCAGAACTCGAAGGGAAACTTCCCGAGATCTCAACAGGATTAAACGATATCGAAGACTCTCTAGAAAATCTAACCAGCGAAATTGGAGAGGCAGTGGATTCAGAGGGAACCTACGTTCTTCCCAACGACGAGTCTGCAAGGATTCTCAAAGAGGCAGATCTCATGGCAGAGCAGAAGATGAGGGAAAAGTTCCCCGAGATACCTCAGATCCCCGTGGACGCCCACAGGCTGAGGTAGCTGTAGCTGATATCTCCCGAACTTGAGACAAGGGCCCTCCTCGGTCACCCGGTAATCGATACCTACGGGAGAAGTCTGGGCAGAGTTATCGGAATCGAGAGAAACGCTTTCGGTGAGCTAGAAAATGTCCAGGTGGAGGTCCCCGGAGGGCAGATCATGACCGCCAGGGCTCGACAACTCGCTCTAACTCCTAGAAACATCACCTTGACACCGGATTGGAAGCTCGAGTCTGAAGACACGATTTCGGAGCTCACCCTATTGCGAAAGAGGATCGGCGCACTTGAATCCCTGAAGGAATCGAAAGAGATCGAGGATGAGATATACGTGGAGCTGGTTGATTCCCAGAAGGCAGGCTACCTCGAAAAGGTCAAGGCGGCAGAAGCCCTTGCAGCCTCAATGAAGAGACGTCTCTCAGAAGTGACCAGCAATATCTCCAGCCTGACAAGATACCTAGTGAACGCTAAGCTCGACCATAAGAGCGGAGAACTCGACGACGAAACGCTAAAACTAGCCCAAGGCTCGATCGAGCCCACACTACGCCCCCTCATCGCCGAGAAAACAGACCTCACCAGTTCGCTTAAGACCCTGGAGCAGGTTCTACCAGCAAGGGTCAACATCGGCTAGCCCATTGTAGCAGCAGATTCATTCTCCTCGGACCTTTCTCAAATCATATTATATTCGGCCATCCTTCACCTGAGAGAGTGGTGCTGGTGGTTTGATCAAAGACATAGACAGAGAGATGGAGAAGAATAATGTCCGATCGATGATCGTCTTCGGTGATTCTACAACAGGGAACCCTGATCTCTGCTATGTTGTTGGCGGCTCTCTCCCTCGGGGAGGCATCTACCTCAAACGTAGATCCAATAGTCCAACTCTGATCGTGAGCAATATCGATGTCGGTAGTGCTCGAAAGGGGAGGGTCGGTGATATCCGGACATACTCTGAGTATGGATATGAACGAATCTCAGCCCGTTACGAGAGGGATGAAGCTAGGGCGCGCTTCTATGAACGGATAATCCGAGACGCTGAGCTGGAAGGGCCCACAGTGATATGTGGAAGGAACGATACCTCCAACACACTCCTGCTTATCGACGCTCTCCGGAAGAAGGGCGTCAAAATTGTGGGAGAAAAGTCACCGACTATCCTGGAGACCGCGCGCGAAACCAAGGATCGGTATGAAATTGAACGACTGAGAAGCATGGGCAAGAAGACCGCAAGAGTCGTCGAACGGACACGACGATTCCTGGCGAGTTGCAGAGTCCGGGGCTCAAAGGTCTATCAAAGGTCCAAACCACTAAGCGTAGACGCTGTCAAGAAAGTAATCGGCCGCCTCCTGGCAGAAGAGAACATCATCGCGCCGGAGGATACCATCTTCGCTGTCGGAAGAAGATCGAGCGATCCACATTACAATGGCGAGAGTGGGGACATCGTCAGAGCGGCTGAGCCCATAGTCTTCGACATATTCCCCGCGGAACCTGACGGGTACTGGCACGACTGCACAAGAACGTACACCTTCTCGTCTCCTTCTAGAAGAGTCAAAGAAATGTTTGATGCGGTTCTAGACGCGCAGACCTCAGCTCTAGACCAGATACGGGAACAGGTTCCCTCCAGTGATGTCATGCTTAACGTCTGCAAACTATTCGAGAGGAAGGGCTATCCGACGGTCCGCTCCCTCGCGAAAGGCAACAAGGAGGCAAGAGTCAGAGGGTTCATCCATGGTCTTGGTCATGGAGTCGGCCTTACTATCGGCGAGAGACCCTACCTTTCACTCTATGGAAAGGCACCATTGAAGAAGAACTCGGCAGTCACAGTGGAGCCGGGCCTTTACGACCCCAAGGTTGGCGGCGTCAGAATCGAAGACATTGTGATAGTAGGGTCCCCTTCGGAGAATCTTACTCCTATATCCAAGGATATGGAATTATGATAGTGAATAGGATACTGTAGGTATGGCCGATTGGACAGGGATGCAGCCGAGACCCCGGGTCAAGGTCATATCCTCAGGAGGAGTCGTCTACCGCTGGGAGAACGGCAATCCCCTGTTCCTGCTCCTTGGAAGTAACAAGAGAGGAGTCCGCTGTCTCCCCAAGGGGTTGATCGAGGAAGATGAGGACGAGGTCACAACTGCCATGCGAGAAGTCAGAGAGGAGACTGGCGTAAGCCGAGTCAAACTACGAGGAAAGGTGGGACAGATCAAATACCAGTTCGGGTATCGCGCAAAGACGTTCGACAAGACGGTCCACTTCTTCCTCTTCGAGACAGACCAGACAGACTCCAAGGTAGGGACCGAGCATGACTTCGAGGAGTGGCTGCCCTACGACGAGGCATTGCAGAGCCTTTCCTATCCGAACGAGAAAGAGATGCTATCCAAGGCATGGGCCATGATACAGGCAAAATCAACCCAAGCCAAACTCCAGCCCAGCCCGCCCTGAGACAGGCGTGACGGTCATAAGCAATCATTACGCTTGGGCTGAGTACTCTGGAGGGGTCAGCCGGACTGCCTTCTGCATCCGCTGTCATCCTAGAACACTATCGTATCCACCCGCTCTCTAGCCGAGAAGTTTCCCTACACCTTCGACTAGGTTCGACAACGGAAAGACATTTTCCCTAACCAATTATGAGAAGTCAACAGAACAACCCCGGGCGAATACACGCATGACAAGAACCGCCGAGTCCAGCCTGCGAGTCTACAACACCCTGACCCGAAGCTTGGACCAGTTCCGGCCCATCCATCCGGGACGAGTCAACATGTTCGTATGTGGGCCCACAGTCTATGACTCCAGCCATATCGGCCACGCCAAAACTTACGTTGACTATGACATGATCGCGCGTTATCTCCGGAGAATAGGATACAGCGTCTTCTTTGTTCTCAACATCACCGACATCGATGATAGGATCATCAGCAGAGCGAGAGAGACCGGCGAGGACCCGCTTAGGCTCTCCTCGCGGTACGCACAAGCATTCTTCAAGGACATGAAGGACCTCCGCGTCGAGAGCATAAACCTCTACGCCAAAGCGTCCGACTATGTCCCAGAGATAATAGACCAAGTCCAGGGTCTCATTGACAAGGGAATTGGCTACCAGATTGCAGGCGGCGTCTACTACGACACGTCGAAGTTTCCTGAATACGGAAAGCTCTCAAGACAAAACCTCGAACAATTGACGGTCCACCGCATAGACCCGGACCCAGACAAACGAAACCCGAGCGATTTTGTCATTTGGAAGAGTCAGAAACCGGGAGAGATTTCCTGGGACAGCCCATGGGGAAAAGGGAGACCGGGTTGGCACATCGAAGACACCGCGATAACGCTGACCCATTTCGGCCCAACCTACGACCTGCACGGCGGAGGAACCGATCTGATCTTTCCCCACCATGAGGCGGAGATCGCACAGGCCGAAGGGCTAACGGGAAAGAAGCCCCTCGCGAAATACTGGCTGCACACAGGACTCTTATCGATAAGCGGGCGGGACATGCACAAGTCCCTGGGGAACTTCATCCCGATACAAGAGGCCATTCAAAGGTTCGGGGTCTCGGCTCTCAGAGTACTATACGCCTCCACACACTATCGAAGCCCTCTGGAATTCACAGAGGAGGCACTGACTCAAGCTGGCAGCTTGGCTCGCCGGTTCCGACGAGCCTATGACCAACTCGAGAGAGTAGGCACCGACTCGCACAAGTCCAAAGCACGGGACCCAGAGGCCATCAAGACGACAGAGGGTATTGAAAGAGAATTCTTTGCTGCGATGGATGACGATTTCAACACTCCAGGCGCCCTCGCCGCATACACCAAACTAGTTGGTATGGTAGAGGAGCATCTCAGATCTCCGAATCCACAGTCGGCCAAGGTACTACTCGAAACGATGAAGG
>VBBG01000009.1 GCA_005882905.1 Candidatus Bathyarchaeota archaeon
GGTCGCAGGGTTCAGATTTCACCACATGTACTATGGTCTCATCCTTGTAGTCGTCGCTACAGGGGTCATGCTTTACGCGGCGGATGCGAGAACTCGATGGGACAGCGCTCTGGTTATGGGTATTGGTGTTGGACTCGCAGCTGACGAGGTCGGGTTGCTTTTGTTGAAGCTCTCGTACTGGGACATGATATCGTTCGCCATAGCGGCAGGAGGCGGTCTTGCCCTCTACACTGTAACATTATTCGCGTCTTGGAGAGCTGGTCTCCACGACTTTCGTTTCGTTGATAGGTATCAGTTTCTAGCGCTTCTCGGAATCCTATTCGGGTTAACCGGCTTTCTCTTCTTCGACCGACCTGTCAGAATGATAGTAGAAGCCGCCTCCGTAGGGTCATGGCTAGTAAGCATTCTTCTAGTGGCGAAGTATGGGCGAAAACATTTCTTCCTGCTACGCCACGCCCCTCTCGACTATGGACCCAAGCCGCGCTAGACAAACGGGACAGATTCCCTAATGCAAGCATTGAGCCCAGTGGGCATTCAGCCTAGAGAGTATCAAAGGTCCATTGCCAATTCTGCCCTCGCAGCCAACACGCTCGTGGTTCTGCCGACAGGTCTGGGCAAGACGATGGTAGCTCTTCTCGTCGCAACTGAACGGCTTGCCAAATATCCCGAGAGCAAGGCTCTCATTCTCGCCCCGACGAGACCCTTTGTCCTTCAGCATGCTGGATTCTTCGACAAACACTATCCCGACAAGTCTGCAAGGTCTGTGTCTCTGACTGGTGAGACCCCGCCGACATCGCGAACGTTGGACTTTGACGTTGCTCAGCTCATATTTGCAACCCCTGAAGTAATCCGAAATGATGTTGAAGCTGAGCGGTATGACCTTCGTAACGTGTCGCTTGTCGTATTCGACGAGGCTCACAGATGCGTCCGCGACTACGCCTACACCGACGTCGCTCAAGCGTACAAGTCGCAAGCTGCCCAGCCGCTCATACTGGGTCTCACCGCGTCTCCCAGTGCCAAGAAGACGCGTATTGAAGAGATATGTCAGAAACTAGCCATAGCCAATGTAGAGACCCGCACGGAAAAAGATTCTGACGTCGCGGATTATGTGAAAGATGTCGAAGTTAACTGGTTACGCTTGCCACTCCCTGAAGGCTACAAGCAGGCGACAAAGGTCTTGCATGCAGCACTCGACGTGAGAGTGAACAAGCTTAGATCAATGCATCAACTACCTGCGAATGTCAGAGTTGGCAAACGGATGCTTCTGGAACTTGGGGAGAGGCTCCATAATAGCCTGAGGAGAGGAGGCGCGGGTGCTCTTTATGGTGCAGTTCAGCTGCAGTCGCAGGCCATGTCTCTTATGCATGCAATTGATCTGCTGGAGACCCAGGGAGCATACAGCGCTACCAGGTTCCTCTCGAGGCTTGAGAGAGCAAAGACAAAATCAGCTCGCGGACTAGCTCGCGATCCCCAGATAATTCAGGCACAAGAGCTCTCCGCGTCCCTTGAGAAGACTCCGCATCCGAAAGAATCCAAGCTTCGAGAACTTGTGTCAGACGATTTGAAGTCAAATCCCGGGGCCAAGATTATTGTCTTTACCCAGTTTCGAGACACGGTCGAAACTATCGCCGAGAATCTGAACAGAATCGAAAGGGTCCAAGCAGTTCGATTTGTCGGCCAGGCCAGTAGGAGTGAGGAAGATCTCGGATTGACCCAGGGTGAACAGATGCAGATTCTTGAGGATTTCAGAGATGGCAAGTACAACGTGCTAGTGACGACGAGCATCGGAGAAGAGGGACTGCACGTGCCCGACGTGGACCACGTGATCTTCTACGAAGCGGTACCGTCAGAGATCCGATTGATCCAGCGACGCGGTCGAACTGGCCGCACGAGGCCAGGGAAGACCACAGTCCTCATGACTGAAGGCACAGTGGACGAGGCGTACTGCTGGACGAGCAGACGAAAAGAAGAACAGATGCACCGGTACTTGGCGACCGTGAAACGTAGAGGAGTGAGGCAACGAAGGAAGAAGACCACGCTCCTCGACTATTCCTGAGTCCGTCCCCTGCCGAGAATCCCCTGCAATAGCATTCATGTTCGCCGTTTGATCCACAATCCTCAAGACCTTCATGTTCAGACAAACAGTCATGATAGGATTCGCGGAGAGCTTCCTGACTTGGCTGGCCGCTACAATCATCCCTGCCTTTGCAGGGCTACTTGTAATCACATGGGCCGGCAAGAAGGTTCCGACTAAGTACATAGTGGCTTTCGCCTTCGGGATCATGTTCTGGTTCTTTGTAGACACGATTAGCGGCTCCGCAGTTCTCCATGTTAACAGCGGATTCGGAGGAGGGATAGCTCAAGTCGCGGTGGTATCTCTTTTCATAATTGGTTATCTACTCTTCTTCTGGGTCGACCGCAAACGAGACATACTATCGCCGCAGTCAGCCATCGGAAAATATGGCCTGACCATACCCTTGATGGTTGCCATCGCTGTCGGAATCCATGGGCTTGGCGAAGGAACAGCTTTTGGCTATACCGCATATGCTACCCTGAGCACATCGCTCCTCGACGCATTCGGCGGTGTGTCGGCAGGCGTGGCATATGTCCTACACAAGGGTCTTGAGCCTATGATGATAGGCGCCTGCTATTCCGTATACTCCAACTGGAGGGCCAGACCATTGTCCCAATGGGTAAAGGACGTGTGCGTATTGTCTCTGGCCTTTGCGATTCCCTCACTCACCGGGACTCCGCTAGGATACTTTGTATTGGGGCCGCCTAACGGATACTTAGCTCGCTTCGACACAACGTACTTCTTCGCCTTGGGCACTGGCACTTCGATCTATGCGATCTTCAGGCTTGCAGGGCCACTGTTCATTCCCAGTGGAGTCACTACGGCCAGAGAGACGATCAAGGTCGCCGTGGCGTGGATACTCGGAATTATCGTCATCTACATCGCAGCGCTCTTTCATTCCTAACGACAATCCGTCCTAAGGATGAGGTGCTTGAGAATCAACGGGTGGGTTGCGCATGTTCATTACCCTCCCTGACTATGTTGCCTAGGTGGTCTAGTCTGTGTCGAGGAGGTCCGTAGGCGAGATCAACTACAAGGACTCATCACGCCTAGGCATAGTCAATCGTCAATGGCTAAGATCTAGACGCAATCTCTTGGCGACCATTGCCGTCGTCATAACGTTGACGGGGTTGTTCACAGCGGCTTACGCGTTGCATCTCTTCGGGGGGCAAACGACAGACTGCTGGAGACGACCTGCAAGCACGCCGAATACAGCGATCTTCACAGTGGTCATGGCAAATGAAGGCGTCAACGTTGGATTCAATGGCAGTAAGTACGAGGCCGTCCCATGGCCAGTAATGAATGTCACACTTGGGCAGAACGTTATCATTCATGTCGTCAACAACGACAGCGTAGAACCCCATGGTTTCCAAGTAATCCACTATTTCGACCAGGAAATAAATGGACTGTCAGGGTTGGCACCTGGCCAGTGTTACGATGTTAGGTTCACTGCCAACGTACTTGGAAGCTTCACGGTACAGTGCAACATCTTCTGTACTATTCACCAAGTCATGTTGAAGGGGCAACTCAACGTTGAGCCCTGAATGTGCATTAGGGGATCTGAATTGACTGCCGTCAGTCTTACAGACGCGATGATCCATGTATTCTGGCAGCCTTCTCGTCTCTCGTCGTCGTGATTGCGAGAAGTCGCGGAGGATGTTGTGTTGAGTGAAGTCCGTTCCTAGTTGGGCGAGTATGATCGTACTTACTCTGGCTTTCTTGCCCCGAGCCCCTACACGCGTCGATGCTTTTGATTGGCAGATCAGAAGTTTCTATCCAGCCCCAGAAAGAGCCTGGTTCAGCCTCTCCATACATTGCCACATTCCAAGTTGCTGAGAATTCTAGACAACTAGAGGCTTCTTTCTGAGAAGCAGGAACCAATGCCACACCTTGACTGTTCAAGGGGAACCCCAGTTATCGGACGAATCTTAGTCTCATTGCGTTGAGAATGACCGCTAGGCTCAGCCCCATATCTCCGACACCGACGGCAAGAGCCAAGGTCACGAGACCTGGAAGGGCTAGAAGGGCGAAGACGGCCTTGACAAGTATCGATGCTGTTATGTTCTGTTTGACGACTCTCAGTGTGTTCCGGCTTCTATGGAAACGTCGCTTCCCAAGACGCCCATGGCTATACCGACGTTCGCTTTAGCGAGAGCGGGCGCGTCGTTAACTCCGTCGCCCACCATAGCGACGCTCCCGTATTTCTCCTTCAGATGCGAAATCTCTTCTAACTTGTCCTCTGGAAGAAGTTCCGCGTGGTAGTGGTTCACACCAACATCTTTCGCGATACTGGCGGTGGTCGCGTCGTTGTCGCCGCTGATTATTACGGACTGAATACCTCTGTCCTTCAGTTCTTCTATGGCTCCGGCTGCGGCGTCCTTCACTCTGTCTTTTAGAGCGATGAGTCCAACAACTTCGTCTCCTACCCCAAGCATCACGGTGGTCTTGCCTTGGGCTTGGAGTTCCCTAGCTTTGTCAAGGACTTTGTCGGGGATCTTCTGAAAGAGCTCGTGTTTCCCCACCACTAAGGCTTTGCCGTCGACGATGCCTTGAACTCCTTTTCCACGAATCGAATTGAATTCTGCGACAGGAATCAGGATTAGCCTCTCTGCCTTGGCCTTCTCCACGATGGCCTTTGCGACCGGGTGTTCTGACATTGTTTCCAACGAGGCTGATAGCTGGAGAACCTCTTTGGGAGAAGGGCTGAAAGAAACCACATCCGTGACCTCGAGCTTTCCTCTAGTCAGGGTGCCCGTCTTGTCGAAGACGAATGTCTTGACTCTTCCAAGACTCTCTAGGTACTTTCCTCCTTTCACGAGCACGCCGTTGCTGGCGGCGGACGTGATGGCGGAAGCCATGGACACTGGGGTCGATATGGTCAGTGCGCACGGACACGAAACAACAAGCAAGATCAAGGCTCTGTAGAACCACGTGGTGAAGCTGGCGCCCAAAACGAGTGGGGGAACGAGGGCCACGGATATGGACCCTGCCACAACTAGAGGAGTATAGTACTTGGCGAACCGTTCAACAAAGCTCTCTGTCGGGGACCTCTCGGACTGAGCCTGCTGAACGAGCCTGACAACTTTCGAGATGACAGTTTCAGTGGGCGGACTTGTTGCTCTGATCTCTAAGAACCCTTCTTCGTTGATGCTTCCCGCGAAAACTTCGCCTCCCACTTCCCTCTCCACGGGTACCGATTCGCCGGTTATCAGAGCCTGGTTGACCGATGAGGACCCGCTCACCACCACGCCGTCGACAGGTATCCGTTGTCCAGGCCTAACGATTGCGACATCTCCGACACGCACATCGTGAATGTGTTTCTCAACTTCTCCGCCGTCGACCCTTATAGTGGCGGAGCTAGGCGAGAGTTTGAGCAGTCCAGCGATGGAACTCCTAACCTTGCCAGAGGCCACGTCCTCCAAGTATTCAGCAAGGGAGAAGAGGTACATGACCGCGGCTCCCTCGTCCGCCTGGCCAATGGCGAAGGCCCCGAAAGCCGCAACCGTCATGAGAAAGTTGACGTCCAGCCTTCTACGAATAACCGAGCTGAAGGCGGCCCCGATTATCTCCCGGCCTGAGAAAAGAATGACCGCAAGAAAGATTGCATGGCCATACAGTACGTTCTTTGTCAAGTACTCGACGGCGAAACCAGTGCCAAACAGGGCAGTTGAAGCAGCTACGACGAGGACCCTATGCTTCTCCCAGACCGACTCCGAATCTTCCGCAGCATGAACGGAGCAAAGCTCACAACCCGACGAGTCAGCTTTCAAGTTCATGCTCGAGGCCCATTCGCATCAGTTCGCCTACGTGCTCGTCCGAGAGTGAGTAGTACACTATTCGGCCGTCGCGTCTCGGCTTGACTAGGTTGAGAGTCCTCAGCAGTCGGAGCTGGTGAGAAACGGCAGACACGTTCATCCCCAGAACCGCCGAAAGGTCGCACACGCAGACATCTCCCTGGGATACGCAGTAGAGGATCTTGAGACGGCTAGGGTCGCTCATGGTCTGGAAGGTGCTGGAAATCCGCTCAACCGCGCTTGTCCTCGGAAGAGAACGAGCAAGCGACCTGACCTTGCTAGGGTTGATGCAGGTAACCTCGCAAGACTCGCCTTCCCTGACGATGGTGGTGGTCTTCGACATGGGATTAGTTGCATAACTGTTCAAATATTAAGTAATCGCTCCATACCTTTAGACATTAAATCCGAACACCTGTTCTTTCGCCTTTGGAGGATTCGGTCAATGCGAAGCTTTCCTCGAAGGTTTTGGCGTCCTACTCGTCAGGCGACATTGACCGCTCACATGTACCAGCAGATTGTGTCCTGAAATTCCACCCCCGCACCTGCATTTCTTAGCTCCTCGATGCATGGGCGAGAACCAAGACACTGGTTCGAGCCCGCGTATAGTCTATACAGATGGTCCCGTACGCATGATGTGCAGAACAGAATGATCTATCAGGACAGAACAATGCCAGAGGAGAAGATGACGTCGAGGGTTAACCGTTCGTCCGAATTATTTCCCCCAGAGGACGCAGGTCTAATCCGGAGAAACTGGAGGGTAGGTCTGAGGATCATCTTCGGACTCTTCTGGGGTGCGGACGCCTACCTGAAATGGTCCCTGATAGCTCAGGGAATAGATTACCGGGACCTAGTTTCAAGTGCCGCAGCAGGGCAACCGAGCATCGTCGCTTCATGGATAAAGTTCTGGGCTGATATAACAAATTCAACCCCAGGTTTCCCTTACGTAATAGCCGTGGCAGAAACCGTCATTGCCGTGTTGATCATCATCGGACTCTTCACAAAACTTACTTCAATAGCAGGAATTGTCTTCAGCTTCCTCATCTGGAGTACCGCTGAAGCTTTCGGTGGAGTCTTCACCCAAGGCGCCACAGACATTGGCACCGCCCCCCTCTACATGGCCATGTTCGCCGGGCTCATGGTTGTCCGCGCTGGAATGCAACGAGGTCTAGATGGGCGCATCCTAAGGAGATATCCCCGCTTCAGGTTCCTGCTTTGAAGCCGCAACACTCTCTCTGTACTAACTTCCGTTAACTCTACGTCATTGTAAATGGTCGTTGGCCGGGTCTGACGGTCGTGTCAATTGGATGGTCAGCGGATATACTTCCTTGAAGTGAGCATAGGTTTCGTCGCTGCATATGAAGGGAATGTCCGGTCGTCCCTCAATCTTGACCTCGCCGTCAATGATTACTGTGGGAACCACCCTTACGTCGTAGCTTCTTGCGAGTTCTAAGTTCTCCGATAAGTTATGGACGATTAGCTGGCATCCAGCACACTTTCCTGCTTCTATCTCATCGACTATCTTATTGCAAAGAGGACAATCGGCGGAGAAGACCTCTATCTTGTGTGGCACGTCTTCAGGATAGCTAAGATCGTATTTGAGTATTCTGAACCACTAACCGACGACAGCTACCCTCCGATTCATTCGAAGAAGACGTAACAGGACCCTTGGCCGATATATTTTTTGGGAACTCGAACCAAGTCAAGGGGTAGCATTGGACACCGAGAAGTGTCTCGTCTGCGGGACCTCTGTCAAAAAAGAGAATCTGAAAGGACACTTGGAGCGAGTGCACCCGAAGCGAGCCGGGTCTATCTCTGAAAGACAACTAGTCGTGAAGTCTGTTCCAGTCTTCAGGAGCCATAAGAAGAGAAACTTCGCGATTCTGGGTCTCTTGGCGTTAGTAGTCATTGGAGTGTCAGTAGCGGCGGCTAGCTATGACAGAGGGATTCACTGGCATCCTAATCTGTCCGTGACACTAAACGGAAGCCCCTACACGGTACCCAAAGATATAGGGATAGATCCGAGTTTGTGGAAGGATCACTCATTGGATCAGTACGGAGAAGGGATGGCACCTCTGCATACTCATGACACCTCAGGAACCATCCATGTGGAAGCCAGAACATCCCATTATGACTTTACCCTCCACGAGTTTCTCGCGATCTGGGGTGAGCCCAGTGACGGGAGCGCCATTGATGGCCATCGGGTAACTTCTCTTACTGTGGATGGTGTCCAGCAGGCGACTACAGGAGATGTAGTTCTCAAGGACGGCCAGAAAATCATCATGACGCTCTCACCCTAGGTGATTAGAAGAATCCAGCGCGCAGCCATTTCTCGCAACCCTGCTGGTAAGATATTGCGACGCCAGACCCGCGAGAATCGAATGGGACAATAGAAACAGCATTATTGTCCAGTGCTAGCCAGCCAACAAAAAGACGTGGTGCATAGCGATCGGCTGGCCTGTCGGGTGTCAAATCAGGCTTATCTAAGGCGGTCGTCACTAATCGTTTGGTTGAGCGATCGGCGATGAGCGCTGAGACGAGGACTGTGGCTCCTTTCGTTCTGAGCCTCATAGGCGGAGTCTTCATCCTTCTCGGGGCGATAATAACCTCCATGTTCACTTTCGGATCGCCTAATATCGTCGGCTCCATGAGCAACTCAATGAGCGGGATGATGGGAGGTATGAATGGTCAGATGGGTATGGGAATGAGGATCGCGGGAATGATGGGCGTTTATCCAATCTTCTCAATCATCGGTCTAGCATCCGGTGCTCTCGTAATTCTGGGGGCTGTGATGCTCTACAGTCGTCCATTCGAGAAGGACATCTGGGGGGTTGTCATTATCGCTTTCTCGATCCTAGGCATTTTGGGCGGGATGGGAGGATTCATGATAGGATTGGTTTTGGGGATTCTGGGCGGAGTTCTTGCTCTGGCTTGGAATCCGACGCCAAGGACCGCTCTGTCGACACCTGCAGTTCTTTCGAGCTAGCGGACCCACCGCATTTCCTGTGAAATAGAATCGAACAATCTCTATTCCAGAGAGTGATCAATTGACCTCAAGAGCATGAAATGTGGCAAGTCATCTAGACTTCGATCCATAGGCTAACGAAACTCGTCTCTTCTGCGACATTCTACACTCATTTTGATGGGACTAATTCGCGCCACCCTGGCCGCGGAATCCCTGAGCGAATGCTCGTTTCTCTTGGGCTTCCTGCTCGTTTCGCCACCTTGCTGAGAGCTGATCTGCGGGTCGAAATGGGCCTAAAACGCGAAAACGGTCCCGAATCGGAACAATCCGCCATCTGACCCCCCTCCCCCCGGGGGGCCCACGTACGATAGGGAGAGAGAGACTACCATCACCCCGTTGGGGCCACGTGCCCGATGCCGGAGAATCGTTTCCCTTCTACATCTACGAACAGATTCTCGCATCAGCGCAGGTCCTGTTACTCCGGGTCTCCTAACATAGTGACGACACACGCTTCAGAAGCAGAGGAGCCAATCTCTTCGAGAGCCGGGACCAGCATGCACACTAGACGATGGAACCGGAAAGGGATCGACACCATCCTCGCAAGCCTCCTACTCGTCGTCATAGTCGTCGTCATGTCCGTCATCGTCTACTCCTGGTCCATGGGAGTATTCGGATCCATCCTACCGAAATACCGGCACAGCAGTCACAACCGTCGTCAGCTACTACGTTATAGACTTGAATGGCAACCAGTGCGCCAAGACGACCGGCTGGACGAAGGGACCCTACTCGCCGACACAGCTTGCGATACTCCCTCTCACAATCCCGTCGCCGCCGTCAACATACTGCACATGGATAGGCGCTCCCTTCACGTTCCAGTCAGGGAACGTCTACACAGTCACACTTGCCACGTCCCACAACAACCAGTTCTCATTCACAATCCAACCCTAGACAAGAAATCATCCAAGCCCACTCCGATCTTCAAAACACTCGCCGATATTCAGATATCTGGGCCCGAAGCGATCTTATGATCAGGCGGCACTGACCTGCTCGCTAATCGTTTCAAAGTCCCAGACACCATTACCCTTGACCGAGGACTGTCCAAGATGGTCGAGGAAGCCCTTCTCGCCGAGATTGTTGACCAGGAAGGCGGCGAACGCTGGGGACCCCGTGGCACCGGGAGAGTTGTAGTTGGTTATGTGGTAGGAGAGGGGAGTCTCAAACTCGATCGCTTCCTTCATGAAGTCTCCCTTCCGGTCTATCACTTGAGCCCTCACGCCTGCTATTCCCGGCCTGAGGAGATAGTCCACTTTTAGTTCGGGGATGAATTTCTGGGCCCGCTTGGCCATCTCGCCCTTCGAGATGGATGAGAGCCACTCCGCGCCGGCGAGCTCTAGAAAGTCTCGGTTGTAGAGTAGAGCCAGCTTGTTAGCCACCGGCTGTTCCAGAATCTTCCTTATCGCCTGTCCGGGGCTGGTGAAGAATCCCTTGTAGGTATATGGTCCCGCCACGGGCACAGCGTTCGGTCCTATCTCTCTTCTACCATCAGCCCTCACGATCCAGTGCGGGTCCAGGAACGGAAGCTCGGGATGCTGAGCGACCGTGTAGATGTTCCTCGTTGCTAGAAAGGCCCATTCCTTTCCAACCTCCCAGTATTCGCCTCTGAAGTTGAGATCGCAATACTCCGTTCCGACTCCGAGCATGTGGGCGATCCGGAGTGAGCTTCCTCCCGCGCAATTTATCAGGAACCGGGTCTGAACTGGCTCGCCGCCGTTCTTGGGAAGAACCTCGAGCATATCCCCAGTCCTCTTGATCGCGGCGACATCGAACCTCGTGAGAAACTTGACCCCTTCCC
>VBBG01000229.1:0-2057 GCA_005882905.1 Candidatus Bathyarchaeota archaeon
AGCGCCCAGGCCTCATCGTAGGAGTTGGTATGCAATGATTGAGTCCCGCCTAGAACCGTGGCCAAGGCTTCGATCGTGGTCCGGACGATGTTGTTGAGCGGCTGTTGCCAGGTCAACGATGCGCCCGAGTTCTGGGCATGTGTACGAAGTAGGAGTGATCTCGGATCCTTTGCTTTGTACTTCTCTTTCATTACCCGTGCCCAGATCCTCCTCGCGGCTCTAAACTTTGCAATCTCCTCGAAAAAGTCCATGCCGCAGTTCCAGAAGAATGACAGTCGCGCCGCGAAATCGTCCACCCTCAACCCCGCCTCTATCCCCAGATCAACATACGCGAACCCGTCAGCCAACGTGAAGGCGAGTTCTTGGACGGCACTGGACCCGGCCTCGCGGATGTGGTATCCGCTGATGCTGATGTAGTTCCACTGGGGCATCTCCTTGCTGCAGTAGACCATCATGTCCCGGATGATCCGGAGATGGGCTTCAGGAGGGAAGGCCCACTCTTTCTGGGCAATATACTCTTTGAGTATATCCGCCTGAACCGTCCCTCGGAGTTCTTTCGGCTTCAACCCTTGCCTCTCCGCCACGCCCACGTACATCGCCGTCAAGACAGATGCAGGCGCGTTGATCGTCATGCTAGTACTCACCTTCTCCAATGGGATGCCTTCGAGGATGACCTCCATGTCTTTCAACGAGCCGACTGAGACGCCGCATCGCCCAACCTCGCCCTCGGCGCGAGGATGATAAGATAATGGAGCCGCTTGTTAGTGTCCTCCGGGGTACCGAATCCGGAGAACATCCGCATCGTCCAGGGACGCCCGCGATACATTGTCGGATAGACGCCACGCAGGTACGGATATTCGCCTGGAAAGCCGGCCTGCTCAGCCTCATCACGATATGCGATGTCCTCAGGAGTGTAGAGTCTGCCGATCGGAATGTTGGATGGGTTCCGAAACTCCTTCCTCCTCTCCGGACTCTCCCGGGTCCACTTGCCCAGCGTCTTTCGCTGCCACTGCGCCTCTTGCCGTCTCAGCCCGGCTAGATACTTCGGGTTGAAGGTTGAGGGTTTAGCCTTCTGCTTCTTCCTGATTTCTTGCAGGGTCCGTTTCCAGTAACCTTTCGCCAAAATTTTCACGAGACAACCCTCAGGCTAGAGTTTTCGTATTTCTCCATTATCCCACCGGGCTGGTTCGCTGAACGTTGAAATACGGTTCAAGGGATTCTCGATCAAGACTCTACTTTGGTAGGTGAACTGGCCTCGGGCGTATTGAAGGGCGATCACAGAAGCCTCGCTAAGGCGATATCGATAGTTGAAGCGGGCGGACCGGACCGACGTAGGCTGATCCGAGAGATCTATCCTCGGACTGGCAAGGCGTTCACGATCGGGATTACTGGTCCCACCGGGACAGGCAAGAGTACGCTCGTCGACAAGACGATTGAGGAGTACCGTAAGAGGGGCCGGAGAGTAGGGGTGCTCGCCATCGATCCCTCCAGCCCATTCACCGGTGGAGCATTGCTTGGAGATAGATTGCGAATGATGGATCATAGTCTCGAGAGAGAGGTCTACATCCGCAGCATGGCGTCAAGGGGAGATGTTGGGGGCCTGGCTCGAGCAGCCAGGAACACTATTCGTGTTCTTGATGCGGCCGGGATGGACGTGGTAATTGTCGAAACCGTCGGCGCGGGCCAGACGGAGGTCCAGGTGACGACGGCGGTCGACGCGACGGTTGTGGTCTTGATGCCACAGCTCGGAGATGAAGTTCAGGCGTTCAAGGCCGGCTTCAACGAGATCGGCGATATTTTTGTCGTGAACAAGGCGGACATTGTCAATCCGGCGAGGACGATGTTCAACGTTGCGAGCGGTGTCCAGGAGAAGAAAGGCTGGAGACCTCCAGTCCTGAAGACTGTAGCTCTAAGGGGGACGGGGGTCCCAGCTTTTGTTGATACTCTGGAAAAGTTCGAGAAGTTCCTGGACGAGAACGGTCTGAGAGAAGAGAGAATGAGACATCGGCTGGAAGCGGAGTTGGTGGAAGCCGCGTTCTCAGACTTTTACACCGAGA
>VBBG01000229.1:2322-3271 GCA_005882905.1 Candidatus Bathyarchaeota archaeon
GAGACGAACCGGCGATTCAAGTATCTAATCTCCCACGGCGAGACAGGACTGAGCACAGCCTTCGATCTTCCGACCCAGCTTGGGCTCGACTCGGACCATCCGAGATCTCAAGGCGAAGTGGGCCGTGTTGGAGTAGCAATCAGCAGCGTCGACGACATGAGACGACTGTTCGACGGAATAGATCTTGGACGTGTCAGCACGAGTATGACGATAAACTCGACCGCTCCAATCCTCCTATCACTCTACGTAGCGGCTGGTCTAGAACAGGGCGTCCAACAGAAGGCCCTGCGGGGCACTACACAGAACGATATTCTCAAAGAGTATATTGCAAGGAACACCTACATCTATCCTCCGGAAGCCTCGCTGAGACTCGCGGTCGATCTCATCGAGTATTGCGCCCTCAAGATGCCTCACTGGCACCCGATCAGTATCAGCGGTTATCATATCCGAGAGTCAGGCGCTAACGCTGTTCAAGAGCTGGCTTTCTGCTTCTCCAACGCCATAGAGTATGTTGAGACGGCAATAGCCCGGGGGCTCAGAGTTGACGACTTTGCGCCCCAGCTCTCATTCTTCTTCGCGTGCAGAAACGACTTCCTCGAGGAGATTGCAAAGTTCAGGGCCGCCCGGAGGATCTGGGCGCGTCTGATGAGAAGGCGTTTCAGAGCACGTAATCCGGAGTCTGCCAAGCTACGTTTTCACACACAGACCAGCGGTGAGACGCTGACTGCTCAACAGCCTGACAATAACGTGGCTAGGGTTGCGATCCAGGCCTTGGCGGCGGTTCTCGGAGGGACCCAGTCTCTTCACACGAATTCTCGTGACGAGGCGTTGGGTCTTCCCACCGAAGAGTCTGTTAGGATCGCGCTCCGGACCCAGCAGATAATCGCCTACGAGTCCGGCGTCAGACGGACAGCCGATCCCTTGGGAGGAAGCTTCTACCTCGAACAGT
>VBBG01000010.1 GCA_005882905.1 Candidatus Bathyarchaeota archaeon
GTAGTCGAGAACATAATAGTCGTCGAAGGCAGAATTAGTGACAACATAGTCGGCCCCCGCGTCCACCTTGCTCAGCGCCCGAGTAATCTCCTTCTCTCGGTTCAGCGCATACTGGTTTGTGACGGCCCCGATACACGGTCTCGGTCCCTCGAAGACGGACCGAATTCCATCGATTAGATCCTCTGTTCGCTTGAAGTCGTATCTCTTGAGGTCGTAATTCGGATAGGGGTCCCCAAATACGACCAGAAAGTTCTCGAGACCCTTCTTGAAGAGACCGGGAAGAAGAGAGAGATCAGATCGGCGAAAATCTCTACATGTCAGCGAAGGAACGGCCTCAAACCCTGTCTTCTTGACAATGACCGCTGAGGCCACGCTCCTCGTCTGTGGAGTAACCCGGAATTCTGACGGATAGCTGGGATCTCTCTCCCCGTTTCTCAGAGCCGGAATCGTTATCGCGTCAACACGCCCGTCCAAGAGAGGCAGGTGCGCCGGGACGACCCGGTCCGGAATCACCTCAGCAGTAACGATTGGGTGGTATTTCGCTCTCTCCGAGAGTTTCACCGTGAAGCCTCCCTCGCAAGTTCCGCTCCCTTCACAACGCTCTCGAGCTTGGCGTAGGTCACGTCCCATGTTCTGGTCCGTAGTCCGCAGTCAGGGTTTGCCCAGATCTTCGCGGGATCACCAACTATCTTGGTTGCGTAGAGGAGCCGGTCCCGGACCAGCTCGGGCGACTCTATGATGTTCCGCTCGGTTGCTCTGCCAGCGTCGGTTGGGACGTGTCCCGAAAAGTCGTGGACATGGACGACGCCGACTCCGAACTCGCCCTCGAATCCGTTCTCGATGAAATATTGAAGGTCTCGGTATCCCTCTCGGTGCTTCGCATCAACTCCGAGACTCGTGCCGTCTCGGTTAGCAAATTCCAGTGCCAGCTGGCTGCACCTGTCAAGCTTCGGCGCGTACTCTGCAAGCACCTTGTATCCAATCTCTGAGGGGTAGCATGTGTGGTCGCTGAACTTGCAGTTGAACCCCCTAACCGTCTCATTCCAGCCCTCGACGAATAACTCCATGTCCGCAGGCTCTGGATGCGTAGTGATGGCGGGCTCATCGATCTGGATCCAGCTCGCGCCAGCATCGACCAGGTCTCGAATCTCTGGCCGTATTACTTGTTCGACGAAGTCTAGCAGGAACTCTCTCTTCGCTTCCTGTTTCTGCTTCTTAAGGCTCGAACTGGTCCGCTGTCCGGTGTAGTAGCCGCCGAACGACCAGTCGACGAGAGTGTAGGGTCCAGTTATCGGGACCTTGATCGGGCCCTTCGCGTTCTCCTTGACGTCAAGAAACTCCTGGAGGTATATCGGGTGCTTCCGGTGAATCTTGGATTCGGCGACTGCCTTGTTGAAGTACTTGTAGTCGAAGGACTGGACATGGCCTAGAACCCTCATTCCTTCGACGCCGCGGATCACATGCTCATACATCTCGACCCGCTGTTGCTCTCCCCCAACCCCCTCGTTGTCGAGTCCCGTCCGCTCGAAGAGTCGGAGTCCATAGATTGTTGAGAGTTCTAGGAGTTCGCGGATTCGATCCTTCGGGTTTTCTGTTGATAGGAGCTGTTTTGCTCGGTCGTGGTAGTTTCCTATGCCGAGTCGTCCTGCCCATTCTTCGGCCTCGGCCAGGTCCTTGACTGTCAGCGGCTGGGTGAGACCCTTCGTCCGCCATCTCGGCTTTGCGAGGCTTCCGATCTCTTGGGTAGGATACAGCTTCCCCATTCTACTTCCTCTCCTCGACCAGTCTAGCTGCTTCGGCTAGGACCCGTGACTTTGCGTCAGCGACTTTACGTGGTACGAACTTGAGGTCGGAATTCGGAACCAGGACAACATTGTCCGAAAAAATGTGTTTGGAGACCCGTGTCGCTGTCTCCGCTATCCACCTCGGGTCCTCAATATTCGATTCGCGCGAGTCCACGATGCCCAGAGCGAGCGTCTTCTTGGTCTCGATCTTGGATCGTGTATGGTCGGTTTCGAATAGGTCGAATCCGATTCCGTCGACTGGAAGTTTGAGGAGATACGGGAGTATCGTAGTTGCGTCTCCAAAATATGTCTGGACAGTGAACCTGGCATCGATGCCTTCGACTGTCCCACGGAGTGTAGCCAGAGCGATCTCTAGCTCGGCGTTGCTCAATGCTTGTTCTCTGTATGGCCGATAAACAAGGCATGGTTCCGAGATTTGGAATTGCGACACTCCATCGGCCTTCAATCTTTGAATAATCTCGTGCTCTGCAAGTGCTAGGTCTGAGACAAGATCTGACTGGGTCTTGTAATGCAGATTCTCAGCGAGTTCAGAGAATGTGTAGGGGCCCACCAGGGATACCTTCCACGTCTCTGATTTAGGTAGGAGGTCCGTGCGAATGAATTTCTTCGTGTCGAATAGGGCGAGGCCGATCTTTCCGTTGACTGTCGGTTTCTTGTAGAAGGTGTTGGTGTCGAACCACCTAGAGTAGCGCGTGCCAGTTGTGATGCCGTCCAGGGATTCGACGACGGGTCTGAACTGGTCTTGCCAAGAGAAGGCCCCGTCCGTGAAGTTCTCGAAGCCCGACTCGTCCTGAAGTTTGACCAGTTCGATTGTGTCCAGTTCGATCTGTTTTTCCACGCTAGCGCGTTCGGTCTTTCCTCTATCGTAGGATCGCGTCAGTTCGATGAGCTGTTCTGAGCGGGGATGGATTCCGCCCAGCTCTGCGCTAGTGGGCATTTTCATGCTGTTTCCATTATTCTAATTATATAAGTTCTATTGTACCAATATTCCAATCAGAATGATAGCCCTTTCAGGATTGTATTCCGAAGGGAATATCAGGGAGAATATGGCCCCGTACGTTTGAGAGATGCTTCCCACTCTCGACGAGATTCCCAAGAGGCGAAAAGCTCTCGGACTGACACAGTCCAGACTAGCCGAGCTTGCCGGTGTTAGTCAGTCCATCATCGCCAAGATAGAGTCCGGGTCCGTCGATCCATCATACTCTATCGTCAAGAGGCTTGTTGAGACCCTGGAGAGGCAGAGCGTCGATACTGCGAGGCCAAGAGTCAGCGAGATCATGAGCAGACCAGTCATCTCGGTCTCGAGGACCCAGTTCGTGCGTGACGCGGTGGATCTGATGAAAAGGCGTGGCTATTCACAGCTGCCGGTGTTTGATGGAACGAGATGCGTTGGAAGCATCTCGGAGAAGACCATCCTAGACCGGGCGGCTCGAGGAGAACCCCTAGAGTCGCTTCTCAATAATCGTGTGCGGGACATTATGGATTCTCCTCTCCCGACGGTCAACGAGGATACGCCGCTCGAGATGATGCTCGGACTACTCCAAGGAAATTACGGTGTACTGGTGACTAGGGGCGAGAACACGATCGGGATTCTCACAAAATCGGACATTCTGAAAGTGAAACGATAATGCCGCTATATCCAGTCTGGTCTCCGTTGGGCCCGATGGTATCATTCGAACGTGCCTTTGTTTCTAGCGTAGGGTCTGGATAGTAACATCATCCCTATCCAAGATTACACTCGTGCATCTTCTCATCTCGAGATTACTCGATAAGCAGGGCTGTTGGTGGACAGGTTGCGAATAGGTCACGGGTTGATCAAATGCTGACCATTTTCGGCAAGAAGAAAAAGGAGGATCAGACTCCTGCAGAGTCCCTCTCTGCCTCGGAAACCGAAGCCCCGCAGCCGATGTCGACTCCAAGCCAGAGTCCAAGCTACACACCTATGGCCGGGACACAGAACCCGGTCGAGGATCAGCCCCAATACCAGCCGGTTGCGAGAGCAGCCCCTCCACAACAAGCCTTCAGGCTATCACCGACTGCACCTCTACCTGCTGAGGAGACGTCTCTCACGAGGCTCTTGCAGTCGCTCCTCCAAGACATCCCACTACCTCCCGGCGTCGATCTAGGCTTCGCCAGCGCTTCCCAAACAACCCCAGAATACGTACCGGTCAGATCGACCCCGCCGAGCAGGGCCATGGTGATTGGTCCTGGAAAGGGCAGCCGTGAGTGGGAAGAGCAGGGGGAAGAATCTGCTAAACAGCCTGCTGCTACTCCAGCTGGTAAGCAGACAAAACCGCCAGAGGTTCAGCCCCCGGCCGGCAAAGTCTCGATTCCCACCCCTGCAGTTTCGACGAAACGAGATCAGCCTCCTGAGAAGACGCCTGAGAAGCCTTCCAAGCTCGAGAAGCAGCCGGATAAGCCATCAAAGGAAATGGCTGCCAAGAAGGAGGCACCTGCTCCGCAGAGCTTCGATCACATATTCCAACTGACGCAGGGTAACCTTGAGAGAAAAGGCCTTGTGATCATCAACGGTGAGGCGGGCTCAGGCCGAACCACTCTCTGTTCGGGTCTCACTAGTAACTACATGAAGATGGGCAGTGCCTGCATGTACTTGACGTATGACCAGGCTCCTTCCGATCTCCGTGATCAGATGAAGAAGCTGGGAACCGACGCGGCACAGTACGAGTCGGGATTCCGACTCATCCTCGTTGACGGCTTCGCGTCACAATCGGAATCGTTCAGCATGGAGCCCTACTATCTTGAACAACCGTTCAGCTTCGACAACATACAGGAGACGCTCATG
>VBBG01000011.1 GCA_005882905.1 Candidatus Bathyarchaeota archaeon
TCCGGCCTCCAGGGCATGGAGTGGGGACTGTGCATCCAGAGAGCATCTCGGCCTTGTTCAGAATCCAGTACTGCGCTCCGATAAAGAGACCCGTGGTTATGTCGAAGTCGTTGACAGCGATCAGGAACTTGTCACTGCTGTAGCCGATGTAGGGTTGGTCGGGGAGCGTATTGGATGAGGCGGGCGAGCAGTTCGAGTATGGTGTGACCGGATTGCAGTTCGCTATTACACGGTAAATGTACCAAGCTCCAGTGGGATCATTTGTTGCTGTGACTGCGAAGTTCACCCTGTTGACATCGAAGGTGTCAATGATGGAAGCGTAGAACCTGTCCGCAGCCGCATCATAGAGCACCAGAGGGTCGCTCATTCCGATTCCGAGGGGCCCTCCCCTCACAGGGAGGAACCAGAAGTCGGAGAGCGAGAAGGTGGTAACACGTACCCCGTTGTTCTTCCAGATTGTGCCTGCAAGGTTTACCATCTGGACCACGAACCTGCTACTTGCTGCAAGGCCCATATCGGGAGGCGTGCAACGGCAGGGGTTAGGGTTCGTTCCAGGGGTCCCTGCGAAGCTTTTCACTATGTGGATGAATGATTGGGAACCCGGCGTAATGATCGCTGGCGGATCAGGGGCTCCTGATTGTGTTTGAGTGGCCAGAGACAGGTCCGGCAAGCCAACCGGCGTCGCATCGCTAGCACTTGGGGCGGGTAGGGCGCCAACGTTGACCTGGCCGATGTACTGTGCTGTATAGTCAGTTATGAGCTGCTCCGTGGAGGTCGCGCTCCCGCCTGTACTCGTTGATGCAGACACGGCACTGTGCGATAGGATGGCTGGGAGAGTGAGGAGAGCAATCGTTACGACAATTGAAATGGTCTTGTTGAGTTTGTGCTGTCCGAGAAGACTTTTGACGTTTGACAATTTTCGCCTAGAGGTCACTCTATGCAATTAAATGATCCACGTATACAGGTGAACACATCTGTCGCTATCCCGAGATATATCAGAATCCGAGAATATTGAGTCTCGAAAATGTCGACTTCTAGAACATGTCGCAGCACTCAGACGGCATTGAACTGCGATGTGCACCGTGAGCAGTCACGATTCACATCCTCATAACCATCAGTTACCTATCACCGCGCGGTCTGCGCCATCGCAGAAGGGCGCCCTAACTGATCCCGAGAAGCGAAATACCTCGGGAATTAATCAATTGACCCGCTTTGTCTAGCGAGAAGACCACAGACTTCACACCTTCGGTTAGGAATAGCGTGTCCACATTGCCAAGTTACTCAACACCTTGTTGGAGAAGAGCCGTATCTGTGACGGTAGGTTTGTTGAGGACCATGGGTTCCCGGAATATTCAAAGACAGACAGAGACCCTCCCAGTGGAATGATCAGACTCTCCCGTGCCCAAGTCAACTCTTGGCGACTGTCAAAGAACCATCTGGCCCAACGGGTTCCGAGACGGGATATGTCCCAAGTGGTATCTGATGTCTGCGGGGTCCAGGCTCAGGTACTATCGGGTGCCGCTCTCTCCCTCTGGGCCAGAGTCAAAAGCATCACTATCCAAGACGTTGAAGATGCTCTCTGGAAACACTGGATCCTCGTCAAGACTTGGGCAATGCGCGGCACACTCCACTTACTCTCCTCCAACAGTCTCTCCACATACGTAGCCGCGCTCAAGACTAGCCAAGACCTTCACCACGAGAAAATCTCGTACAGGATAGGACCAGGGCCTGCAGACAAGAAATACCAGATCACCCGGGCCGAGCAAGAACAGGTAACAAAGGCAATCTACGACGCCCTCGACCGACATATCCTGACAAGAGAGGAACTGGCCCGTGAAATCGTCAAACGAACAAGACTACGCCCCACTCTCCAGTCCCATCTACTCTCAGGCTTTGGAAGCCTCCTACAACAAGCAGCCCACGAGGGAAGCCTCATCTTCGGTCCCAGCCACGGTCCAAAGGTAACCTTCACTCGGCCGGACCAGTGGTTGGGCAAACAGAGCCAGCCTTCCAGCGAACAAGCACTGAAAACCCTGCTGCGACGATTCTACACTACCTATGCCCCGGCAACCCACCAGGACTTTGCCCATTGGTGGGGAGTCCCGGCACCCGAAGCCAAAGCTCTAGAACAGCTCATCGCCGACGAATTAGAACCAGTTGAATTTGACCATCACGCATCCAAGATGCTGGCTAGTGATGTCGATCAGATACAATCCGTAGACGAAGCTCATTCTATCCGCTTGGTCCCCAGCTGGGACACGTACGTTATGTTCTACCATCCGAGAGAATTCTTCGTCTCACAGGAATACAGGACCAGAATCTTCCGACAGATCCAGGGAAATGCCCCGGTCCTACTAGTTGACGGAGTCGCCGCGGGAGCGTGGGAGAAGACGAAGAAAAAAGCTGGGATTGAGATCATGGTTAGACCGTTCAAAGCCCTAAGCTCAGCTCAGAGGCTCGCGATTGAAGAGGAGACGGGACTACTACGAGAATTTTTCGGGACGAGGGTTCAAGTTTCCTTCAATGCCTAGCAAACTAGGGACAGGAGAGCTCAGTCCAAATTAGCGATGGCGAAATTCTTGTGTTGAGTAATTCGAGCCAGTCGTACTCTTGTGATTATAGGTCGAGGCTTGTATCTGACTGAGGTTACCGAAACCAACCGCGGAACAAACTCTTGCGAAGTTTCGACTTGTGGGTCTGACAAAAAAATGGGGGGAGGACCAGCTAATGGGTTGGGCTATGCGCTGAATAGGGTCCGGCCGGAGTAGACGCCTTGCAATCCAGTCGGAGTCTGGGTTCCCGAGAAGGGGCCTTGTCCGTGCAAGTTGGCCAAGCCACCAGTGCCGCTAAGGATGGTATAATGACCGCCGAGAGAGTTGCCGACGCCAAAAACGCCCGTCGCCGTGAATCCGATGACTATGCTTCCTGATTGGCCCACTACCGTGCAGAAACACGTGAATTGTCCTAGAAAGTTGTCTTGGCCCGTCGCGCGCACCAACACTGTGAAGGCAATGGGGCCAGATCCGCTGAAAGTTCCTGTTACGACGATCGTGCCTGCCAGCTCGAACGCTGAGTTGCCATCAGCGCTCAGAATCGGCACTAGTGAGGTCACAGTGGTTGTGAACGTTCCCGAAGAGGGAGCGACCATTGTTGCATGCGCGGCCGGAGCCAGAAGTAGCAAGGGTGCAAGAAGCAAAGAGAATGCGCTAATATATTTCATGCGCCGACGCTCTGTTCTCAATTAGTTTTAACTTTTTCCATCTCTTGCCCCAAGACTACATTGGATAACCTACTCCACCCAACTACGCCCGGAATAGGGCGTTGGACCAGCGATACAGGACCTATAGATCCATCCAGTCTCGCTATCTGCTTAGCACCTTGCTGGAGAAGAGGCGTATCTATCCGAAATGGATTCGGGTCCCCGCGCTTCCTTGAACATAGGCCTCAGGCATTTCACGACTGATAAGGTGCATGGCTTTCCAACCCGTACAGTGTCCAGGAATGATCATGTCCGGATGGACCTTTGCGACGTCTTGGACTGTTTGTGAGATGATCTTCTCGAAGATTCCACCAGTCAGGTGCATTCCGCCCATGAAGGCGTGGACTTTGTTGACGCCTGTTACTCGCTGGGCGTTGCGGAGGACGTTGACTACGCCTGAATGGCTGCAGCTGGACACGACGACTAGCCCTTTTCCGTTGACGTTGAAGACGATGCCCTGATCATCCCAGACCCAGGGATCCGGTTCCCACTGTTCGTTGTCCATCTCTTCGTATTGGTAGGGGAATCCTTTTTCGTAGTCGGTGACCCTTTCCACCTGTCCAGTAACTAGGGCGTGGTCGGAGAGGAGGAGGCTGGGGGCTTGACTGTCGATTATCTGGACGTCATTCTTTTCGAGTGCTCGTCGGTCAGGGGGAGGCATGTGCATCTCCACCCCAGAGGGGAACCGGATTTTCCGGTTCTTCCAAGCGTCAGGATGTAGGACCAGCGGGAGGTTCTTCTTGCCCAGGCTGTGGACGACGCCGAAAAGGCCACCATGGTGATCTGCATGCCCATGCGATAAGACGATAGCATCTAGGTCGGTCAGCTGGATCCCTAGGACGGCTAGGTTGTGGGTGACGGCGTCCGGGCTGAGGCCCGCGTCGTAGAGAATAGTCTTGACGCTGCCTTTCTTGTGAACTCTTAGGAGCAGAGAGTAGCCGTGTTCTGCTACCAACTGCGGCCTTCTAGACCAGTCCCAAGTCAGGGGAGCACGGATCACGTTGCTCGTGGAGGCTAAGAGGATGTCGATGCTATTGTCGACAACGATGGTCGCGTCCACGGAATCAACGGTCTGAAGACGGACTATGCCTGTTGTGGGAGTAGTGAAACTGGGAGCAGAGAGCTTGCTACCACTCTGTAACGAGTTTAGACTGATTCCGTCCGATAGGCACAATCTATGTGGCCGTGCCCATGTCTCGATTAGGCCTCGAACGCAAAGGGTACTTCGAAAATTCGCACGCTGGGCTCAGCACCATGGGTCCGA
>VBBG01000012.1 GCA_005882905.1 Candidatus Bathyarchaeota archaeon
CCTGAGATAGTACGCCGACTGCGAACCTACGCAAAGAAGATCGTCAAGTTCGAAGGATCCTCCGGCGAAGCTAGAAGAGCGCGCCGAGAGTTCGAGACCAACCTCGCGGACCTTGGTATACAGACCCTCTTCAATATCCTAGTCCTCAGACCCAGCATCAGACTGGACATTAAGAGAGGAGTTAGGGTGATATTCCCGCGGGCGTCGCTCGACGTTCCTCTAGCCAATCTATTCTTCATGCGGGACCAACAGGTCACCTCCGACCAGGGGCTGATAGTCGGAAGGATGTCGAAGCCACAGCGACGCATGGAGCCAGTCCTCACTGGAACGATACTCGAAATGGCCGGGGCCAAGATCGCTCACCGAGTGGCTTCCCCTGGAACCTTCGAGGGAGGAGACTTCATCCCAGCAGGCCGATTTGCCATGATTGGAGTCGGAGACAGAACGAACCCTAACGGGGCGAACCAAGTACTCCGACACGGAGTCGGCTTTGAAGAGGTAGCGCTGGTCCACCAGCCAGCCCATCCACTCGTGCCAGGCGACGAGCCGGACCCGATGATCGACATGCACCTAGATACGTACCTAAACTTCCCCGGAAGAGGTGTCGCCGTAGGTTGTGTGCCGCTCCTCAGAGCGGCAAGAGTGGAAGTATACCAGAGGTCAACCCGTGGACGCTACAGGAAGCTGGGTAAGAGTCCCAACCTCTACGAATACTTGACAGGCAAGGGGTTCCGAATAGTCCCGATAACAACCCTGGAGCAGATGTGCTACGCCTCAAACTTCCTCTGCATCAAAGACCACAACATTCTCGCCATTGAGGTCGAGAAAATTGTCAAGAAGGTCTTGAAGAACTTAGAGGCAAAGGCAAGATCCGATCCGTACCGCTATCAAGCACTTTTGGAAGAAGCAAAGAGAGACCTCGCCACTCTCAAGAGGTCCGACCAGTTCTTCCCGCACAAGCGAGAGTTCCAAGAACTTTCTATCGAAGTCACATCGCTACAGCTCCAGGAGATAACGGGAGGATACGGAGGTATCCGATGCATGACCTGCGTCCTCAACCGCAAACCTTCAAACTAGGGCCGTAATCCAATGAAGGTTCTAGTAAGCCTAGGCGGCAACGCCATCCTCCAGCACGGCCAGAAAGGAACAGCAGAACAGCAGGCCACAAACGTTCAGAACACGGCCAAGCATCTAGCACGCCTCCTTCGGCGAGGCGAGAAGATTACCATCACGCATGGGAATGGCCCACAGGTGGGCAACATTCTCCTCCAGAATGAGATCGCGAAGGACACTCTTCCACCAATGCCCCTCGACGTGTGTGGAGCAGAGAGTCAAGGAATGGTAGGTTACATGCTACAGAGAGCAATGCGCACAGAGCTAGACGCCGACGGGCCAAACCTGCCCGTGACGACTCTCATAACACAGACACTAGTAGACGCGGAGGATCCCGCGTTCAAGAACCCTACAAAGCCTGTGGGACCATTCTACACCGCCACCGAGTCTTCGGACTTGGAACGATTGAAAGGATGGCAGATGATCAGCGACAGTGGACGAGGCTACCGAAGAGTCGTCCCCTCTCCAACCCCACTGGACATACTGGAAAAAGAGACGATTATCCGATTATACGAAGCAGGGACTGTAGTCATTAGTGCTGGTGGTGGAGGGGTTCCAGTCATCAGAGACAAAGACGGCATGCTGAGAGGCGTTGAAGCAGTCCTGGACAAGGATAGAACCGCAGCCCTCCTCGCCAAGATCGTCGGAGTGGAGACCTTGCTGATTCTGACAGACGTAGAGAAGGTATCCATCAACTATGGCAAACCCGATCAACGAGGACTTGACAGAATGACTGTCCGAGAGTGCAGAAGGTATCTTGATGAAGGCCAGTTTCCCGCGGGGAGCATGGGTCCCAAGATCGAGAGTGCAATTAGCTTCCTGACAGGCGCAGGGAAGAGAAGGGCAATCATCTCCTCGCTCGAAAGCGCGGAAGAGGCACTCAATGGAACGGCCGGGACTACAATCATAAACTGATTCTTCTACGAAGGTCCAAATCGTTTTCCGGGGAAGACGCAGTGCCCAGGTCTGGGTTACATGGTTAACCCGAAACTGGCTCGGAGGAATTATCTAGTGCCCAAGTTCAAGTGCGCTTGCTGAGAGGCAACGATCGACTCCCAATCCGAGCTGTTGGACTCTCCACCACCCTTGACCACCATTACTGACCGCGAACACTTGTGCACGACTCTCTCAGACACGCTGCCGAGGACAAGGCCCCCGACGCCTCCGAGTCCGCGGTTTCCGACAATGACGAGGTCAGCTTTCAAATGGTCTGCGGCGCCGCATATTGAATCAACAGGATTACCCGACAAGGTTTGCAGGCGGATCCTTATCCCGGCAGGATTGTATCTGTAGACAGGCTCGCTTGGATTGTTGGATTCAACGGAGATTCCTTTCTTCGGAAAATGCTTGAAGATCAATTCTCGATGAAAACTCGCAATTCGATTTCGCTCCTCGTCAATGCTGAACTTCCTCATTGGGTCCGGGTCCAGAACGGTCAGTATGACCAGCTCAGTTCGGAGTAGAGCGGCAAGCTCGGCGGCTCTGCCGATTACCGAATGAGCGTTGCGTGACTGGTCAATGGCAGCGAGGATGGTACGCATTCCAGCATTCATCTCAAACCAGCCTAGAATTATTCCTGTCATAACCCGGAATCGGTAATCACAGTGACAAAGCACACGTAAAGTGATCTCCCTTGGTTTGCTGATTGTGTCCGAATACGAGCCGCGTGCTGGACTGTTGCGGTCGATAGTTCGTCTGTCAGACATCAGGAGCCATGTTAGGCGAGTGAACGTTCTGCGGAGGCGAAACAGGGCGTTTCTGGTCATAGGCTGGTATTTCGGAAGGTTCGAGCTTCTGACCGGAATCGTCTTTCTCGGTGCGGCCGCCGCGATCTTCGCCCTCTCCGATAGGAGAAGAACAGCGAAGGTTCTGAGGAGCGCGTGGACCTCCAACCCCTAATCCTCGATCCTCAAGAGATCCAGCGAAGGCAGTGAAACGCGGCGAGTCTATCCGATTACGCAGGTGGACCAGCTGCACTCGAGACATTTGTAACATGCTTCCTGAAAGGCTAGGTGTGGGCTACCGCAGACCGGACACTTTGTGAACTCAAGCCCCACCCTCTCGGGACTAGGGGCAGTCTGTCCCGGTTTTTCGATTCCTGCTCCTGAGTCGCGAGTCATTTCTCTTGACACCTTGATACCGAGTTTGCTCATCATATCGAGAGTGCGGTTCGGTGTTGAGGCCAGATACCTGTTCAGGCGCTGTGTCGGTGTCTTGAGTACCTGTTCGCCCTTCGACGTGTCTCGATAGATCGTTACTCCTCTCAGGCCTATCTTGTATGCGAAGATGTAGGCGTTTTCCACGTCTTCCACTGAAGTCCATGAAGGCATGTTGATAGTCTTGCTCACAGCGGCGCTGATCCACTTCTGCATCTCATACTGTGCCCGTATGTGGTCCCACCAGGGAATATCGTATGCTACGAGAAAGACCTGCTTGAACCGCTCAGGGGCGGCTTCCAGTCCTTGGAGCGAACCCCCGTTGTCGGATATTCTCTTCAAGACTGTCTTTTCGTAGGAGGTGTCGGTGCCGAACTGTCGTTCAAACTCCGGGTCGACATAGTAGAAGCTGCCCACGGTAACATGCTTCTCGAAGACGATTGCGAACTGTGGCTCTAGGCCGGACGAGGTGTCGGCTATCATCGAGATGCTTCCCGTGGGAGCTATCGTCACATTATGGCAGTTTCTTGTCCCGTTCTTCTTCACCTCATCAGCTAGGCTGTTCCAGTCGAGGGTCCACCATTCTTTATGCCGGAAGCCCTCCAACGGGAGTTTACCTTCCGCGTAGGAGGAGTTGTTGAGGAGGGGGAATTCGCCTCGCGCCTTTGATAGTTGCACTGATGTTTTGATGGAGTGGTATGCGAGGAATTCTACGATTCTGCTCATCATCGCGAAGCCTTCCTCGCTGTTGCACGGTATCCCTAGCGCGTAGAGTAGGTCGGCCAGGCCCATTAGGCCAAGTCCAATTCTGCGCGTTGACTTTGAGACTTTCTCGATCTCCTCGATTGGGAAATTGTTGAGGTCGATCACATTGTCTAGGAAACGCGTTGCCACGCCGATTGCTTTCTCCAGCTCGTCCCAGTCAATCATAGCCTTGCCGTCCTCTCGTCTTACGAATGCGTAGATGTTGAGGGAACCTAGGTTGCAGGACTCGTATGGATACATGGGCTCCTCGCCGCAGGGATTAACACATCTGATGTCTCCCCAGTAATTCCTCAACGGGTTGTCGGCGTTGATGTTGTCGAGGAAGAGGGCTCCCGGATCAGCTGTCTCCCAGGCCATCCGGGCGATATCATGCAGTAGCTGCTTGGGGTCCACTTCCTTCCAGACGGACCCGTCTCGCCGGTTGGTCAGCAGCCACGGCCTACCCGTTTCGTAGTGGTCCCAGAACTCGCGAGGGATCAGTACTGAGATGTTGAAGTTCTCAAACTGTCTCGTCTCGCGCTTTGACCTGATGAACTTCTCCACATCAGGATGGGACGCTTCGAGGATTCCCATGTTCGCACCCCGTCTCTTCCCTCCCTGCCTCACCACATCCGTTACCGTGTCTATGATGCGCATGAATGAGACTGGTCCCGAGGCAATTCCTGATGTGGAGGCGACCCTGTCGCCTTCAGGCCTAAGGGGGGAATAGTTGATTCCTATCCCGCCTCCCGACTTGAATATGAGGGCCGCTTGTTCTGCAGACTTCATTATCGACTCCATGCTGTCGGCGATTGGTAGCACGAAGCAGGCGCTTAGCTGGCCCAGCTGAGCACCGGCGTTGAACAAGGTCGGGCTGTTCGGCAGGAACTTCCTCTCTACCATTAGAGAATAATACTCTCGATACTCAGCGAAGTGGTCTTCAAAGTCTCCACTTTCAAGCTTTTGGACAAGCTCGTTCCACGAGAGCCGCATCTTGCCATCATCGTTCAGCTCTCTCCAGAGATGATGCAACCTTCCCAGGTGATGCCTGTTCCAGGTGACCTCGAAGCTTTCACTCGGATTCTTTCCTAGGCCAAGCTTGCCCTCGAGTGGAGCAGGGTCGAATTTCTCAAC
>VBBG01000013.1:0-6228 GCA_005882905.1 Candidatus Bathyarchaeota archaeon
ATAACTTCCGAGTTGTACGCGTCGGCCTATGTCGGGCTTAGCGAGGTCCAGCTCGAAGACGGGACCGTCTACTGGAACGAACTCCGTCCTAAGGAGCAGGGCCGATACGTGGTCGTGCAACTGCAAACTGATGGCACGACCCATGATATTACTCCGCCTGGATTCAACGCTCGGACAAGGGTCCACGAGTACGGCGGCGGATCATACCTTGTCGATAAGGGAACCGTCTACTTCTCCAACTATTCGGACCAACGCCTTTACAGGCAGAAGCTCGGGTCGAGCCCGGAGGCACTGACGCCGCTGGTGGATGTGAGATATGCGGATGGCGTGATCGATCATCAGAGGAATAGAATCGTCTCCGTTCGTGAGGATCATACAGTGAAAGGAGAAGCGGTCAATACAATTGTGTCCGTCGATCTTGCCTCCGGTGGTCCCGGAGAAGTCCTCGTTTCAGGTAACAATTTCTATTCCAGCCCTCGAATCAGCCCGGACGGACGCCAGCTCGCCTATCTTACATGGAACCATCCCAACATGCCTTGGGACGGCACAGAACTCTGGCTCAGTACTTTCGATGCTGACGGAAAACCGGTCAACTCTCAGAGAGTCGCTGGTGGACTTAAAGAGTCCGTCTATCAGCCTGAATGGTCGCCTGATAACCGGCTCTACTTCGTCTCCGACCGCACTGGCTGGTGGAACATATACCGCTCGAATAATGGACGCGCGGAAGCAATCTGCCCGTTGGAAGCCGAGTTTGGTGGTCCCCAGTGGGTCTTCAGACAGTCCCATTACGGTTTCGCATCGCCCCGGCAGATCATTTGCATTTACACAATGAAGGGAGGCACGCATCTTGCAAGACTGGACACGGTGACTGGACGGTTAGAAGAGATTCTAACACCCTACTCTGGGGGAGCCCGACAGATCCGAGACATTGCTGTTGGGCCTGATCATGCCGTCTTCGTGGGAGGATCGCCGACTGAGGCGGAGTCGATTGTCCAAATAGACCTGAGGACCCCAAAGTTGACGGTTCTCCGTCGTTCGAGAAATGTCACAGTCGACAATCGCTACCTTTCAATCCCAAGACATGTGGAGTTTCAGACAACAAACGGGCTCACAGCCCACTCGTTCTACTATCCGGCGAAGAACCCTGACTATTCTGCTCCCGCCAGTGAGAAGCCTCCGCTCATCGCTATCTGCCATGGAGGCCCTACGGGTCAAACATCGACGGCTCTCCGATATTCCATTCAGTACTGGACGAGCCGGGGGATAGCAGTGCTCGACGTCGACTATCGAGGCAGCACAGGCTACGGGCGACCCTACCGGGAACGCCTTAACGGACAATGGGGCGTGGTTGATGTTGACGACTGCGTCAACGGCGCACGACATCTTATCCAGAATGGAGAGGTGGATCGAAACCGTGTCGCAATAGAAGGCGGAAGCGCGGGAGGGTATACCACCATGTGCGCTTTGACTTTTCGGGATTTCTTCAAGGCCGGTGCCAGCTACTTCGGGATCAGCGATCTGGAGACGTTCGTGAAGGATACTCACAAGTTCGAGTCTCGATATCTCGACCGGCTGGTCGGACCCTATCCGGAGAAGAAGGATCTCTACAGGGAACGTTCAGCCATCAACTATGTCGAGCGCGTGTCCTGTCCAATGATACTGTTCCAGGGACTCGAGGATAAGATCGTGCCGCCTGATCAGTCAGAAAAGTTCTACAAAGTCCTACGGGACAAAGGACTTCCCACCGCATACATAGCGTACGAGGGGGAGCAGCATGGCTTCAGAAAATCAGAGAACATCAAGCGTTCAATCGAGGCGGAACTCTACTTCTACGGAAAAGTATTCGATTTCGAGCCGGCCGACCAGATAGAATCAGTGCACATCGATAATATCGAAGCGACGAAGCGAACGCCGATCATGCAAGAGGCAAGGTGAGTAGAAGCACTAGCTTCGAGTATCACGATTTTCCTTTTCGATGATTCCGATATACGCAGCGCTTTTTGCTGATTCGAGGAATCGTCTGACTTTCCAGCCTGTTCCTCGAAGTATCCTAGTCATCTCGGGCTTCGATACCAACAGGTACTCAAACCAAGGCGTGGCATATTTTCTATATCTAATCCTGATGCTTACCTGTCCCGGCATTCGACCGCGTTTACGGTTTCGCAAGTGATATTGTCGATGTATTGGGTCTATCGGGGGCTTGTAGATGTCTAGGCTTTCAGCGATGATACGAGCGTCTGAACTCGTCATATTGTAGAATCGTTTCAGCATTTGTCGTGCTCGGTTCGGCCCTCCGAAGAGTCCGAAGTTGTTTCCAATCATTAGAATAGTATCAAATCTACCCAGCCTGGAATCAACTTCAATGATAGACTTGACTCTGGCATTGTGCAGTCCTCTCAGCTTGCAGACTTTGACCGCTAAGGGTGAGATATCAACCGCTAGAACATCATGGCCCTTCTTCTGGAGATAGAGGGACCATCTTCCCCCTCCACAGCCGATGTCAAGAACCCTCCCTTTCACATATCGTGCCGCTTGTCTCTCTCGGAGAGACCAGTCCTTGTACTCAGAGAGATAGTACTTCGGGTACGTCTCGCTTGGGTCAATGAGGCCGTCATCTCTTTCTACGATCTCAACTACCTGGCGGCCCTTGTAGAAGTCATACAGTTGGTGACCGTACGCATCCTGGTTATCCCTTAGCACATCACACCGCTTCTGATAACCGACAGGAACAGGTTTGGCCTAGTTCGCTATTTGTCTATGGAATAGGGCATCTGGCGACAGATTATGAGGAGAAGGTCTGCTTGGACCCGCGGCTGGCTACTCTGCAGTCTTCGTTTCGTGGGTGACCAGTAAGCTATGTTTCAGCCCTCGCTGGGGACATACAAGGGTATCAGAATCGGATGGTTGTACAAGCGAACACGAATGGCTACGTTTCTCGATTCTCGCATTCAAGTGTGTACGTGACGGATATCTCCACAATGGGCAGGTTGTATACAAGTCAGCTTATGGATCTAGATAGAAAGCCGACGGAAGCTCTGTCTACTAATCCGTTTTCGTTATCGAAAGGATTCACGAGCTGGAGCATGCGGTACATTGTAGGGGCCTCTTCGATGGGAACCATCATCGAATGGTACGACTTCTACATCTTCGGTTCCCTAGCACTGATTCTAGCAGAAAAGTTCTTTCCCTCCGCGGATCTTGGCAAGTCGCTCATCCAATACCTTGGGGTCTTTGCTGCCGGGTTCGGTGCTAGACCCTTCGGAGCGCTCGTCTTCGGCCGGATTGGCGACTTAATCGGGAGAAAGTATGCCTTCCTTTTGACGATAACGATAATGGGTCTGTCGACTACCGTAATAGGTCTGCTCCCTACTTACCAGTCTATCGGTGTATTTGCTATCGTCATTCTACTCTTCATCAGAATCTTGCAGGGTCTCGCCCTTGGAGGGGAGTATGGTGGAGCGGCAATCTACGTGGCTGAACATGCGCCGGATGATAGGCGAGGCTATTGGACCAGCTACATTCAGACAACAGCTACAGTAGGCCTCTTCCTCTCCCTCATGGTGATACTGGGAACCCGGCTAGCAATAGGCGTAGCACCCTTCAATGATTGGGGATGGAGGATACCATTCCTGCTCTCGTCGATACTGGTCGCCGTCTCGCTATACATACGTTGGAGGTTGAGGGAGACTCCGCTCTTTAGCAGGCTCAAGGAGATGGGAAAGTCATCAACAGCTCCGCTAAGGGACAGCCTTCTGAATCTGAAGAATTTCAAGCTGATTCTTCTAGCGTTGCTGGGAGCGACTGCTGGTCAGGCGGTAGTATGGTATACCGGCCAGTTCTGGGCCCTCTACTTCTTACAGACAATACAGAAGCTGGACTTCGTGACCTCGTACAGTGTAGTCGCTATCGCTCTGGCGGTTGGGACACCAATGTTCCTGGTCTTCGGTAAGCTGTCTGACAGGATCGGCCGCAAGAAGATTATCATGGCCGGCTGCCTCCTGGCCGCGGCCACGTACTATCCGATCTACCTTGGAATGAGTTATTTCTCGAACCCGGTAAATTTTGCCGCCCTAATACTTCTGGTACTGGTTCAGGTAGTCTATGTGACCATGGTCTACGGGCCTATCGCGGCGTTTCTCGTCGAACTGTTTCCCGCGCGCATCCGATACACGTCACTCTCTCTTCCATACCATCTCGGCAATGGATGGTTCGGAGGATTTACCCCAGTTACCATCCTCGCCATCAATCTCGCGACGGGGAACATCTACGCTGGGCTAATCTATCCCATAGCCGTAGCCCTGCTTACAGTTGGAGTCGGAATGCGCTACCTCAAAGAGACCAGAGGCATAAGCATCTGGAAAGAAGTCGAGGTCAAGGTCCCTGTCGCATCCCAGTCGGACAGCACAGCATAAGCTCCTCAGAAAACTCCTTTGCCTCGATAGCAAGGTTCACCCCAATCCTCCCTATTTGCATCACCCTATGGAGAGTAGCTACTCGGGGTTCTAGACCCATTTCTCCAGAGTCTCTCGCCCTGTCTCCTGCTCGGCTCTCACTACTGGCCCATTATGCGCGGCTAAGTCGGCTAACAGACGCTTGAGAATCCTGAAGTCTGAGGCGAGGACCTCTTTGAGACTCGATGAGGCTTACGTCTCACTCGGGTCTATGAGGCCGTCGTCCCTCTCCACCACCTCGACTACGTGATGCCCTTTGTAGAGGTCGTACAGCTGATGCCCATACGCGTCCTGACTATCCTTCAGCACATCACAGTTCTCCTGCCTACCGACAAGAAGAAGTCACAGGGTTTCATGACCATTTATCGACGGACGCGCCACGCTTGGCAGCTCCTTATCGAGACAGGTCTTGGCTGGACCCTCGACTTGCACTACGAAAATCCTTGATTCGCGGTAAAGGGCTCGTTGCCACCCAATCGATCGGAGTCGACGAGGTTGTCGTAGTGTTCGGTGGGACCCTCTTCTCCAAAGAAGATATTGCTGCAGGAAAGGCGAACAATCGTACCCTGATGCAAGTAGACGAGGACCTTTGGCTCGGAGATCCGGCTAATCAGCCTCTCGGCGAGGACTATTTCCTCAACCACTCATGCGACCCTAACCTGTGGATTACGGGCGATGTGACGTTGACGGCTCGGAAGAATCAGCACTGCAGAAGAATCATTACAGGTAGAGACTGGATGCGAAAGGACCAGCAAGCACGATACCGCGGTCATTTTACTCCATTTCTCAACATGAGAATCACTCGACTTGAGGGCTCGGACTAATCTTCTCATACACTATCTAAGGATGGGAACTACAAGCGGCGAATCCACTGGATCGGCGTTCAAATCGACCCAGACGCCAGTCGAACATTACTTGCCTTCCTATGGTCTAGAGAAGAGGGACAAGCGGATTGAGCCATGATCTGGAGATAGTCGTCAGCATCAGGCCTCAACATTTTCTCTTGGAAGAATTCATAGCCTTGCACAACAGCCTCAGCATTTCTGGCCAGCTGGGGAGCGAAACCGGTAACGTCATCGTCTACCGGAGGGGAGGAAAAACCGAGCTTGTTGCCTCCTTTGAGGTGTGGGGGCCGTCTAAAGTTGAACCTGAAGACCTGGAAGAATCGGTAGTTTCACTTGTCGCGGCTCCCCGTTGGATGGTTGAGATCTCGGTACCTGCGGGAGGAGAAGGGGATGACGTACCCGATGCAGAGGCCTTGGCTCGTTACATCGCTCAGCGTTGCAAGGGAGTGATTTACGACCCGCAGGCTGGAGCCGTCGTATGGCCAAAGCCGATAGCAAAAAGTCGGCCTATTCCTCGTCAAAAAGAGAAGATTCGACTCATCAATCTCGACTGGTATCTTCCGAGAAGTCAAGCTTCTCTCTCTACGGCCAGGAATTTTCTGCTTATCCTAAGAGAGCTCTGCCCTGAAGCGGTCCCGCGTCGCTTTGGAAGCTACGAGCCTCTCCAGGGCCGTATGGAACCCGACGAGGAAGACCCTTTCTTGAACGCATTTTCGGAGGAATGCTTGAGAGAAGTGGGCGGAGGGCTATTTTTTAGCTCGGGGCCGCCATGCTTCGGAGGACATATTTTTACTCCGCATAAGAAAATAACCGAGACAAGTCCGTTTCTAGATGTGGTCCATGTTTCTCTTAATTGTGACGGAAGGGTATTGGACGCAATTCCGGACTGGTGTGACAAAATCGTAAGGCTCTTCGCTGAGCTAGCAGAACGT
>VBBG01000013.1:6467-8080 GCA_005882905.1 Candidatus Bathyarchaeota archaeon
CGTCTTCCTCAGGAATTAGTCGCACGGATGCAAAGGATGGTCAAAGAAGTGGGGATGAAAAGAACGTTGAGATCTAGGATCTGGCTGACGACAACACTTAGGCGTCCAAGACGTATCAAGTACGTTGACTGGGAGGCAACCCCGGCCAAATTCGTTCCCGCTTTGGACTAGAGTCCTTTCAGACCCAGCAAAATCAGCCATTTCTTGACTGGTTTTGAGCACGCAGAGAAGTGGAGGGGCCCAGCCCTACTATACTGTCACGGTTTTGCAGGTATGTCTATCCCATGAATGACTGCGGGCTCTTGATACTGACCGACGGCGTTACAAAGTCATGGCCCTATTGCTTTCGCTCTGACAACAAGAATCCTCCTCTCTAAGACGGTCTTGGCTTGGTTGTGGATCATTGCAAGGGATCCAACAGGGGATAAATACATACTCAAGTAGATGAAGACTTGGTGACACTAGTTGGTCTTGAGACTTGGCCTTGTTCTCTTGGCTGTTGGAGTAGGTCTTCTAGGCGGGGGAATTATCGCGTATCTGACTGGAGCGATGACGACTGCTGATGTGTCAAGAGACTGCAGAGTGCTCGGGGGTCCTTGTCCCTCGGGCGAGGGAGAAACTCTTCGCATAGGTCAAAGTGAGGAGCTGGGAGGAGCAGCCTCCGTCGTAGCGGGGTTGATACTAACAGTGTTAGGGTTGGGAATCGGAGTAAGACCCAAGCAGCTTTAGTTGTATGGGGCACTACTCGTCATTCGACGTTCTGACCTTGCACCATGTCCGGGATTTAGAAGCTCCAATTATCATTTCCATCAGCTACTTGCGTACTCTTTTCGATGCCCTCTTACTCGGAATCTTTGCGCGTATTTCTTCCCACTCCTTACGACCCAACAAATCATCCAGGCTCTCGCTTAGGGGTCTTCTACTTTCGATTGCCGATCTCATCACATCGGACAATTCGATAGAGTTCTGGATACTCTCGGCAACGGTCAGGATTCGTCCACAGGCGACACACTTCCAATTCCTGCCGACCTTCACCTGTTCAAAGTGGCCGCACCTTGTCTCGCGCCTTGATTTGGGGGATGACGTGCCTATCCCACCGGGTTCCAAGTTTCGCATGCTGGTAGAAATATAGATTCGACAGAGCGGTATTAGGTGGACTAGACCTGATGAACAGGGTCTCTGTCGAGATTCACCCCATCGAAGGCAAGTACTCTGCAGCTCAAAAATCGGAATTCATGAAGAGAGCAACGGAAACTATAGTCAAGATCCTCGGTTGCGCTCCAGAAAAAGTGCTCGTGAGTATCCAGGAGCGGAAGGCTGAGAACGTGAGGAGAGCCGGCATCCCTTTCACCGAGCGAGGCTGAGACTCGCCTACTGTTAACGTCGACTTGCTCAACAAGAAAGTCCCCTGAAACAGAAGCGACAATTAGCTGAATCCCTCACCTAGGGTCGTATCGGAAACACTGGGTTCGCCGATTGAAGAAATAACTATCATCTCCAAAGGTGCCTTAGCAAACGATGTCGCCCGCGGAGGAAAACTTGGAGATTCTGAAAAGTAAAACCCCAAAGCTTTTCAATCCAACACTCGTCGATTTCTCAAGAAAAACTTGAGA
>VBBG01000228.1 GCA_005882905.1 Candidatus Bathyarchaeota archaeon
TTCTGACCACGCGTATCTTCGAGCCAGGAACGGCGCCTCCCTGGTAGAGCCTGTATCCGTATTTTGCCTCGGCCTTCTCCCTGGCCATCCAGTTGATCCTCACCGGAAGATCTCTTAGAATCGTCTGGTTTGCCAGACGTTCTATTCGCTCCTTCTCTTTCTGCGTGACCTGCTGGTAGTGCGTTATGTCAAGGCGACTGCTCTCCACATCCTTTTGGGCACCCGCTTGCCAGACGTGTTCTCCGAGAACCCTCCTAGCAGCTCCCAGCAAGACGTGCGTACCGGTATGGTGCCGCATCAGGTTCTGTCTGCGTTGCCAGTCAATTTCTCCCTCGACGAGATCTGCATTCGCATCAAGGGGTCCTGCTAGAAAGTGAACAATTCGATCTCCAAACTTTTGAACGTCCACGACTCCGACTTTCTGGTCGCCGAAATGGAGTTCGCCGTGATCCGATAACTGTCCACCCCCTTGTGGATAGAAGGCTGTCTGATCTAGGACCACTGCGTTTTCCAAGACTCTAGCGACGACTTTTGCCTTGAACTTAGCCTTGTATGGGTCATCGTAGTAGAGTGGTCGGGTTGCAGGCAGATCGCCTAGTTTCGCTTCAATATCTGTCTCCGAACGTGGCTCCGCGAGTTCCCGGGTGGGCCGTGAGTGACGTTCCGCAACTAGCGTCAAGAAGTTGTCCGGTATCTCGACTGCTACCCCTGTCTTCTCGGCTCCCTCTTTGACGATCTCGGGGGAGAGTCCTTGTGAGTCATAGAGTTGGACCAGTTGTTCGACGGGAATTTTCTGGATGCCTCTGCTTGCGAGGTCTTTTGACAATCTGACTACTACCTCGGAGCCTCGGGAAATGGTTTCTTGGTATTTCCTCAGCTCGGTCTCAAGACCGGTCTGGATCTCTTTTCTCATGTCTCGGAGTGTTCGGAAGTCGTTGCCCCAGAACTTGATCTGCGCATCGGCAATTGATGGAATGTCCTGGTAGATTCCAAGCTGTCTTGCTAATCTTCCGGCTCGGCGGATTTCCGTTATCGCATAGACTGCTTCCAGAGAGGAGAAGACCGGTCGTAGGCTCTCTAGAGTTGTTCCCGTTTGGCCGGACACTGTTTGGATGTATGATTCTCGGTTCCGGATAATTGAGGCCCAGCCGTGGATGCTTGAGGCGCGTGTAAACGCCTCGATCAGTTGCGGATCTACGGTAATTTTGGCCAGGTCCATAACCTGTTGTAGGACGGTGGCGTAGACCGCGTGGAATCCGCTTGGGGACCCTTGTGAGAGCCATGACCATCGTTCGATCCCGTAGCCAGTGTCGACTGTCCTGATCGGTAGAGGAATCAGCTGGTCGCCTTGGACCTTGTATTGCATGAAGACGAGTGTCGCTATCTCTAGCCCGGCTACGATCGTCTCTAGGTCTGGTCCAGCGTTCCCACCGCCTGACCAGAAATGTTCCTTGTAAGTGACGGATTCGGACGGTACGCCGAGGATTCCTGTCAGTAGCTGGTGGTGGTACCGGACGCACTCGTCCTTCCAGTACACCTCTTTCGCAGGATAATTGAAGGCGTGAGCTCCACCCATTTCAAAGATGGTCATGTGTCGCCCCCCGGTCGGCCCGACAAGTTCAACGTCAGTGAAGCGGATGCATGGCTGGCTGATCACGAGGGGGTTGGCCGGGGGAGGCATCGAGCCCTCTGTGACGTACGGCTGAAAATCGTAGATGGAAGCGCCGACAAGGTACACGTCGTCCCTCCATCTCGCGACCACCGGATACGGCGGGATCCGAGTGTGGCCTTTCTCCGCGAAATAGTCCATGAACTGAATCCGCATCTCAGGAACAGTGTAGCGCCTCTTCGTAGGCGGACTTCCGATGAAAGTGTAGGGCTGGCAGGGTGCCTCCCCACATGTTTGCTGGTCAGACTTCTCCGTCCAAAAGTTGCTTTGGCATGAGACGCAATTGCGTCGAGTGAATCCCCGCTCAGCAAAGAATGGAATCGCAAATTCTTCCGGGCTAATCTCTGGCAACTAACGTGTCCCCTCGACGTCTATGGCTGAGAGTAAAGCGTTTGGCGTTCCGACTAGACTAGGAGGAACTGCCCTGAAGAAGACCGTGCGGAGCTATACCGCGAGCCTCCTTACA
>VBBG01000014.1 GCA_005882905.1 Candidatus Bathyarchaeota archaeon
GACGAGCTGAAGAGAGATGGAATCGTCATCCTTGGGAAGCCAGAGATCATGATCCAGAACATCGTCGCCTCCGCAGGTCTCGGCGGCTACATCGACCTAGAGAAGGCCACGTACGGTTTGAAGAAGACGATGTACGAGCCTGAACAATTTCCAGGCCTCATCTACCGGATGGACGAGCCAAAGGTCGTCATACTCCTCTTCGCCAGCGGGAAGCTCGTCTGCACGGGAGCGAAGAAAGAGATCCAGGTCCACATCGCGGTGAACAAGCTCCAAGAGATCTTGGAATCGAAGAGTCTAATATTCTACGAGGGTCCAGAGAAGCCTCGGCTCCCACCTCTCCCAAGCAAAGAGATAGAGAAAGAGAAAGAAAGGGAAAGGGAAAAAGAAAAACAAAAAGAAAAAGACAAGACTAGTTGAAGCCGGCAGACGAATGCCCGCCTACATGCTAGGCTCCAAAAAGCCGAGAATTCACCCCACAGCAGTCCTCGCCCCCAACTCCACCATCATCGGAGACGTGGTTATCGGACCGCGGACAAGCATATGGCCCGGCGCAGTCATAAGAGGCGACTACGGCTACATCAGAATAGGCTCCGACTGCAGCATCCAAGACAACGTTGTGATCCACTGCTCGGCGGAGGATCCCACAATCATCGGGGATGGCGTTACAGTCGCACACAGTGCGGTAGTGCATGCTTGTCGAGTAGGGGACGAGTGTCTCATCGGAGTAGGCGCGATAATCTTCGATGGCGCCCGTATAGGCAAACATTCCATTCTCGGAGTCGGCTCCACCGTACTAGGTGGGGCGAGGATTCCACCCCGGTCAGTAGCGGTTGGCGCACCCGCTAAAATCATCCGAAGGGCCACGGACAAGGATGTTCGATTGATCAAGGAGTCGTACAGGGCATACGTGGAGATGGGACGTAGATACGCGACGTCAGGGGTCTACAAGAAACCCGTTTTTCTAGGCGACTAGTTTCTTCGGCAAGTATACTCCGGGTTCATCCAGCAAGATCCTTCTCCCCGGCCGAAATCTGAGGATTCGAATCTGATGAGGGATCTGGTGACGTGGAGCTTTCGGTTCGCCTGATCGGTTTGTCGCTTGGAAGGACTATAACGAGGATGCCGGCACCTATGAGCAACACCACAAGCATGAGCTCCCAAATCGGATAAACGGGAGGAGGCGGCAACGGCTGTCCAACGAGTAATAGGGGACAGATGCAACTAGGAGCGGCGAATAGCAGGAATAAAGAGCCCAAGCTGAACAGGATAAGGCTCAGCAGTATTCGTGGGATGAATTCGGGCTTGAGCATCCGCATCAGCCCCCGGGATTACTGATGCTTTATTTCTAGAAATAAGCCAATATAGATTGTGTACCCGTAACTAGATCAACAGTTCCTAGGAGGCTGGACGCGACTCTGACAGGCATTCGCGGGCGTGACCGGGTTCGGGGATCGGCCAAGAGAAAACGATGACGGAGTAGGAGTTCAGCCTTTGAGCTCAATAAACGCCCTTATACCAGACATGACTGATCCCATGTCAGACGGCGATGATTGGTCAAAGTTACTCGGACTATCGATGAACGAGAAGGCATTTGCCTGAGCCGTCACAGTCTGGGACTTAGTCACCAAACCAGGCTCGTTTGAGCAAGGTCCGCTACTATGTTCCGCAAGGTCTTCCAGGAACGCCTGACGATGGGCGGAAAGTCACCGTGCTCAGAATAATAGTCCCGCAGAAACCTCGCTGTAGCGGGATCATGAGCGTAACCTGAGCCAATCTCTCCATACTCACGCTTTAACTCGTCAATTCTACTGTCCCGGCGAACCTTGGCCACGATACTGGCCGCGGATACCACCGCATAGTTGATGTCGGCCTTGTGCTCTGAGACGATTCTGGGAGTGAAGGTTAGACAGTAGAGGATATTATTCTTGAAACGGTCCGTACGAATGTCCGAAGAGTCAACGTAGGCAACATCAGGCTTCAACTTCTCGATGACCTGTGCCATGACCTTCGCCTCCAGAAGGTTCAGTCTCTGAAACTTCGGTGCCCGGTTTACGATTCTATCGAGCTCCTGCGCTTCCAGCTCAATGACGTGACAGTCGTCTACGACACTCGGAATCTCCTTCGATAGACGAGTCCTCGTCGAGGCGATGAGCATTTTCGAATCCTTCACTCCCAAGCTCCTTAACTCCTCAATCTTCTTCTCCTCGATCGTAATGCCCGCTATGACGAGTGGGCCTATCACGGGTCCCCGTCCGGCATCGTCCACTCCGCATACTCTCAAGATTCAGCCACTAGCGTCCTGTCCAGTCGTCAGCCTGCTCGATCAGCTTTCGATAGATCTGCTCCCGATTATCCCTAGTGATTTCCAGTAGCGTGCTCCTCGCCCTTACCTTCTCAACTTCCGGGTAGTGAGACCCGAACTTTAGGGTCGCGACCGTAGCATGCTCCCCATCGAAAACCTTCGAGACGGCGTTCCTAAACGATATGCTGGTCATCTCCATGGGTCCTATCTCGTCCACGACTACGACGTCAGCTGATCCCCTGCAGGCGCGTTCGAGTGCACCAACTCCAATCCTCTCTAGGTCCTCAGACACTACCCGATACGAGCCAATTCTGGGACCTGCCGCGGAGTCTTTTCGGGCCAGCCATCCTTCATCGCCCGTGGCGAGGTCTGTGATCTTGAAGCCCACCCTCTGGTCCTTCTCCCGGAACTCGCGTGTAGTGATTCCTTGGACATTCCTTCCCTTGGTGGAATAATGTGTGCACAGACGGTTGATGATCGTTGTCTTGCCAACTCCAGGCAGACCGGTCAGGAGGATAACCTTCAATCAGCCACCTTTGCAGTGGGGTGATACCATTTGGCCTTGAAGCCTAGTCCCAGGAAGTAGATCTCGGAGCTTTCGGGCCTGCTCGCCTTCGGCTTCAAGAGACGACTCTTCTCAAAGAGCAAGGCTGCGTCATCTTGAACCTTCTTCAGTTCCGGACCGTGAAATAGTTTGATGAGTGCGTTCCCTTTATGGTCAAGCACCTTCTCCGCTATCTCCAATGCCCTCCTCGCCAGGTCGACTTGGCGTGCGTGGTCGACATCCCATGCTCCTATTATCGACGGTGCAAGGTCTGATAGTACAGTGTCAGCTGGTCCGTTGAGTTCTGCTATTATACGGTCAGCAATCCCTTCCGCGTAAACGTCCATCTTCAACAGTCTGATGTTGCCGGCTGGAAGAGGCGCGATCTGTTTGATATCAATGCCCAGCACGAGACCTTCTGGTCCGATCACCTCTCTCGCCACTTGCAGCCAGCCTCCAGGTTGGGCTCCAAGGTCCACAACCTTATGGCCTGGGCTTATCAGCCGATACGTTCTGATCGCCTGTTGAAGCTTGTAGGCGGATCGGCTGCGGTAGCCTCTGATTCTGGCCAGCCGGTAGTACTGGTCTTTTCTCCTCTTCTCCAACCAGGACCTCGTCATAGCAGCGCCGGGTCTCTAGCTTATGCGAGACCCATCCGGGACGCCCCGGTCAATCGTCAACAACGCCAGCTCGTTCCCCTCGGAAGCCGCGAGGAGCATCCCCTCCGACTTTTCCCCCGCAAACGTCGTCTCCTTCAAGTTCGCCAGGAAGATTATTCGTTTGTGAAGTAGCTCCTCAGCCTTGTAATAGTCGACCAGGCTTGTGACCGTCTGCTTCTTTCCATGAGCCCCCATGTCAACGATTACCTTGTAGAGCTTGTTGGTTCGAGGGACGCGTGATACTTCCACCACTGTTCCTACCCTAACTTCGAGCCGTTTGAAATCGTTGATTGTGACCTCTTGAGCAGGATCCTCCATGTCTTGCCCGCCGGTCCGCTTCGCGATTTAAGACTTGGAACTCATTTCTTGAGGCGGGGACCTACTATCACAGTCGATAATCGTGAATCGTCTAGGTATCTGCCGGCCATTCTCTGAAGGTCCTCTCTGGTTATCTTGTTGAAGATCTGCCGCCTCTTCGCAAAATAGTCAAGACCTAGACCAAAGTGGGTCAGATTGTGGCTCGTTCTCGCTACGCCCTCGGTCGATTCTAATTCCATCAGAGCCGACCCTAGCTGGTTCTGCTTTGCATCCGAGAGTTCCTGTTCCTCCACTGGTTCTTTCTGGACTCGCTCGATCTCCTCTTTCATCAATTCATAGGCCTTTGCCACGTTCCGCGGATTCACCCCAGCAAGTGCCGTCCAGCCGCCCCCTGCGAGTCCAGCGTTGAGGAAGGACGAACAAGAATAGGCCAGCCCCTCCTTGTCCCGGACCCTCTGTCCCAGTCTGCCCATGAAGCCTAGTTCCCCGAGGATGGCATTGAGCAGATTCAACGCTTCATAGTCAGGATCTGTTCTAGAGGTTGCCATCCCTCCGATGAGAATATCCGATTGCGTCTTGTGAGACATGAGAATCTCCCTCTTGCTCGTTTTCGACGATGGTTCTGCTGCGGTTCCCTTCGAACCGAATTTCCTGTTCGGCTCTCTCTCCCCGAATGTCAAACGGGTCCAGCGGGTTGCTTCGTCCTTCTTGATCTGTCCTGCGAATGCAACTATTACAGGGGATCTGGCGACTACTCCCTCGAAATACTCTTTCACATCACGCCGGTCAAGGCCCTTCACGGTCTCCGGGGTACCGAATCTGTCCCTCCTGTA
>VBBG01000031.1 GCA_005882905.1 Candidatus Bathyarchaeota archaeon
CGAGTTCCCCGGCAAAGCTAGTTATGTGCTAGTGTTCCTCAAGGGCAGTGTTATACTGAGGTCGATCTGAGTCCGTTCATGAGCCTACTCTCCATATGCCTCTAGCGTGCAATAATCACGTCGGAAAAAAATTCATGCGAAGAGCTCGGGCCCAGTCGGAACCTTAGTGTCTCGTCAACGAGCATTTACATTTCGAAAAGGTCTTATGAGCTGATTTTTGAACGTGGTTTTAAAGACTGTTTTCGAATGCTGGATTCAGATCCAGTTTCTAGTATCGAGCTCAAAATTCGGGTTTGCAGCTAATACCCTACTTGGCTGTTCGGAGTCTGGCCATTGAGATGGCGAATGTTCCGCAAAATATTCCCAGGAAGCTTCCGCCTATAACGTCGCTTGGATAATGCAATCCCAGGATGATCATGCAGACTCCTGTAGCGATCGCGAGTGCGACGAAGGGGATGCGCCATGAAGGGTACCTCGTCCAGATCACTGTTGCTACAGTGAATGCGTTTGTCGTATGTCCTGACGGGAAGCCGTGGTTGGCTGGGATCTCGAAACGGGCGGTTATTCCGAGGGTTGGGTCTTGGAAGGGTCGTGGTAGTCCGAATGACAGCTTTAGAATATCAGTGAGCGTCATAGCCGACACGATAGCGACGGCCAGCACAAGTGAGCTTGTCCAGTCGTAGGGGTCCCTCCGGAAGACGTATTGGTAGAAGACGAGGGGGACCCAGATCACATCGCCGAGAGTAGCGATGACGCCTACGATAAGGATGGCAGTATCACTTTGGACGAGGCTGTAGAGGGCGATGGCCCCGTTCTTGTTCAGTGACGTAGCAAGCTGCCAGAAGACAAGCCAGGCTAGGAGGAAACCGACTAGACAGACCATGATCACTGGGAGAGAAGTTCGAAGACTTCGAACCCACGACGTCAGGTCAAATCCTAGGTTTCCTGCCAACGACATGCTCGGTTCCGGCACCACACCACCCTGGTTGATGATAGAAGGATGTTTCCTCGGATCTTGACGAGGGTTTCCCAGTCACAGGAAGAACTTTCATTAGCGTCTTATGAGTTCCCGAGGAGATTTCTGTAGCATCCTTGACGACCTAGCCGGTCGCACCATCGTGCGACCCACTTGTGATGAGTTGTGTCCACAAATCTTATCAGGACTAACTGTCGCCGAACGGTCTCTGAAAATGAAATCACAGACACACCTAACCATTTCATCTGCCAGCGCGACTGCTCTCATCCTTCTCTCCTTCCTCTCTCTAGCCTCAGCAGCCCCTATTCCACAACTGACCCTAGCACCGCGGACACATGACGGAAGCTTCCAGAGTACAAACTGGAGCGGCTACGCAGTAACCGGACCCTCTGGATCGGTAAACGACGCCAAAGGATCATGGACCGTCCCGGCAATTCAAGGCTCCTGCCCCAGCACTAACCAGTACTCATCCTTCTGGGTGGGAATAGACGGGTTCAGCTCCGGGACTGTGGAACAGACAGGCACAGACTCCGACTGCCAGAACGGCGCCCCCACCTACTACGCATGGTACGAATTCTACCCACACCCCGCCTTCCTCATCAACGGCCTCACCATAACTCCTGGAGACCACATCACCGCGGAAGCCAGCTTCAACGGAAGATCGTTCACCGTAACCATAACCGACACGACAACAAGCAAATCCTTCAGCACATCAGCAAAAGTACACTCTGCTCAACGATCATCAGCAGAATGGATCGCTGAAGCACCATCCTCCAGCGGAGGCATTCTGCCCTAGCCGACTTTGGAACAGTCTCATTCTCAGCGTGCACCGCCATGGTCAGTGGGACTCCAGGAACGATCGGATCCTTCGGGTCCTCAGTCCAGGTGATCACAATGGTTTCCAACTCGGGAGCAGTCAAGGCCCAGCCATCGTCTCTGTCCGGTAGCGGCGGCGACAGTTTCTCAGTCACGTGGAAGAGCTCGGGTCCCTAGCGGGACCCATCCCCATTTTTCTCCCAAGAGACTCAGGATTCGAGTATTGACATATCCCCGTTCGGACAATTGCAATGCGGTTCCGGTTCACCAGCCTCCAACAATTCAGTCCATGTAGGAAATCTCTTCACCTTGGAGGCATGACTGAGAGCTTTCGCGCTCCCGAGCCTTGACTTCTTTCTGAAAAGTCCGGTGTAATTACTAGAAGTAACTATTGGACGTGCACGGCGGCTATAAGCGACGGCGGACATTGGTCGGTTTGACGAGAAATGTGTCACGTCAAGATAGACGCTGAGAGAATAGAGCAAGCAACCGTCAAAAACTGGCTCACCGCAAACAGTCAGAGACTGGCTCTCCGATAGAGGCTTCCAGAGAATGGGAGATATCTCCATCCCCAAGGGCGCGACAGCCAAGCTCGGCCGGGTCGAGGGCGACCTCAGAGTCGGCCAGGGAGCAAGAGCAGAATCAGAAGGTGCCATAATTGAGGTAACCGGACGGGTCATCTGCGAAGGCGAAGCCGAGTTTCAGGGGAGCCTATCATGCTCGGAGTTCTCGGCTCGCGGAGCATGGGGGTCTGGGGGCAAGATCAAGATCCTTGGCGATCTCAAGGCCACTGGCGAGGTCAGAGTTGAGAACGGACAATTATCCATCGACGGCTCACTCGACGCGGCCTCAGTCAATATCGACAAGGCCCTCTGGGTCGGCGGAAATGCCCGAGCAGACGACTTCGATGTTGGAGGTGTCCTAGAGGTCAGAGGAAACATCATGGGAAGGAAGGTGGACGTAGGCGGCTCCTTCAAGGTCCAGGGTGCAGCCGACGTCGATGAGGTGGATGTTGGAGGCAGCGTCGACATAGCCGGCCTCGTAAGGTGCTCGCAGCTCGATGTCGGAGGAATGGCCCGGATCGGCGGCGGAGAAGTCAGCAAAGACGTGGACGTGGGCGGAAAATTCGAATCGACCAAGCCCCTCAAGTTCTCCAAGATTGATGTCGGTGGTCTTGCAACACTCGGCGAAGGCGGGGAAGGAGGAGATGTCGACGTGGGGGGAAAGTTCGAGAGCAGAGCAGACCTATCATTCAACTCCCTCGATGTAGGAGGTCTCGCGTCGATCAACGGAAACGGAAGAGGGGTTGAAGTAGACGTTGGAGGACTCTTGCGCGTATCAGGAAGCCTAACGCTCGAGAAAGACCTTGACATCGGTGGTAGAGCGTACGTCGGTGCCGAACTCAGACTCGACTCGCTTGAAGTTGGTGGGTCAATGGAGGCAGACCAGATAGTTGCCCGGAAAAGCATCGAGGTGGGAGGAGACCTCAAGACCGTCAAAGGAGCTAAGGGAGACAGCGTCGAGCTGGGACATGGTTCAAGAACGATGGGTCCCATCGTGGCACGCATCGTGAGTGTCGGACACGGAGGCAAAGTCGAGGACGTCTACGCGGACAAGCTAGAACTGGAACACGGCTCGCGAGCTAGAAACCTCTACTTCAGAGAAGGCGAAATCGAAGCAGGAGTCCACATCGAGGGAGAGGTATTGTACACGGACAGAATAGAATCCTCGCCCGACGTGAGATTCGCAAAACAGCCATCCAGAGTAAACGAGCTACCCAAACCGCCACTCTGAGAAATTGCAGCCCGCCAAACGGTCACGGATGGACATCTACGCAGAGATTCTAGAAGCGTTGAAACGGAAGGGACTGACCCGGATAACAAGGGTCTCCTACGCGGTCGGCCTGCCTGTCGACCGCACCAAGAACTTTCTCAAAGACCTATCCTCTTCCGGGCTGGTCGCGATGCAGACGGGCGAAGACTCGGGCTACTCTATCACACATCGGGGACTAGAATTTCTCGACGCTTACTGGAAGCTGAAAGGATTCCTCGACTTTATCGGCGGAGAATCTCAGCAATGAATGGCCGGGCGATCAGTGGAAACTTGTTCCGGGAGTGAGACCCTCCCTGTTCATCTTCCCAGAGTCGGGAATGACCAGAATTCAGTCTTCATCCCATCTTAAGGGTTCGACTTTAGCCAGTCAGGAATTACCACAGCACTAAGCAGTTCCTGAATTGACACGCCTCGCTTCTTGGCTTTCGTCTCAAGTCTTCGAAACATCTCGATGCTCACCATCAGCATGAACTTAGGATTCGTCGAAGACAAAGCCTCCCGTTAGTAGAATTGTGTCCGAAGCTCTCAGTGTGTTTCTCGGTAGAAGATCAGACTTTCCTGATACGTTTGGTAGAGATTCTTGCACTAAAGAGCCTGGTACAAGACTCCCCGTGTAGGACCGGCCTTATTGGGGATTTCTTTGAGACAACCTGTCACTGTGGCTCCTCTCAACCTCTTCTCCTCTAGAACGGTACTTGGCGTAGGCGAGGAGCAGCCCATACCCAATAGCTGTGTAGAATAGAATGTCAAGTCCGAAGCCCAACCAGTCATAAGCGATAGCGAGCAAGCACGATGTGGAGATTGCGATGCCAGGTGGTGGGCATCCGCCGGTCTTCCAGGCGAGGGGGAAACCGTACCCGCCGATCCAATTGCCAATCAGGACGGTGACCAGAGTAAGGAAGGTGCCGATTAGGATGAGAGTGGGCCAGAGAACGACCGGACGAGTCATTGATCTCAGGACTTGGCGACTTCGAATCTAAGGCGGTTCTAAGCTTAAACGGTTTGTCGGAGAGTCGAGCCTCGCTAGGCTACGTAGCTCTTGTATTCTTTCTCAAACTCGCGGACGATCTCGAACTTGGGCAGTCTCCGGGACCGGAGCTCGGTGTGGTGCTGGAAGGTTATTTCCGGAAAGACGACAGCGGGTCCATCAGCAGCCAGCCTCGTGGCTGGATGGTCGGGTCCCAGGACCCGCGCGCAGATCTGGCGGGTCAATCGTCTAACCTCGCCCTCGTCAACATATCCCAACGTGTGCAGATACTCGTGAAGTAGTGTGTAGAACACGTAGGCGTTGAGATACCGGCGGTCCTTCGCTAGGTGGGTGACCTGGTCGAGGAGGCTACGGTTCATCACTATAAAGTTGGAGCCCATCTGGTGAAACGCGCCGATGTACTCGGGAAGGTCAGCAAGGCCCAGCATCAACCCGGTCCGCCTCTTTCCAATGCTCGTCTTGACCGATTTCTTGACGAGCTGGAAGACCTCGCTGAAGTTGAAGCTTCGATCCAGTCCCTCAGAGATTCCTATGCTGGTTTGTGGCGGCTCCAATCTCAGAATTCAACTCCGAACGATGAGGCTATAGTATTCCAAGATTGATCTTTGTCCGGGCGGCTATTTAAGGACTGGATTTCTCAACAGACAATCAGGGGAGAGACGTCGAGCCATACTAGGGACGAGTGGACCGACGTTAAGAAGGCTGTTGAACAGGCTCTCCCGTTCTACGAATCGATCAGCGAAATAATCTCTCTCGGTCTGGCCGGGCCTCTGAGGCGCCGAGCCATCCGTAGACTCGAGACTAGGAGAAACGACTGGGTTCTAGATTCAGGAACGGGCCCAGGAGTTAGTAGCAGGATGCTGCTCGACGATGGCTTCGAGAAGGTGATCGGTCTAGACCCTTCTCTAATCCTCTTAGGATCCACCAAAAACCGTCTCAGTGACGGTTTCTATCCAGTCCGCGGCGTTGCAGAGAACCTACCGTTTCGAAACGGGAGCATGGCCGGAGCAATCACATGTTTCTCCTTACGCGACGTCCGGGACAGAGAGGCTTCAGTTGCGGAGTTTGCCAGAGTCGTCAGAGAGGGAGGTCGTCTGGAAATAGTCGATGTCGGAAAACCTGACAGCCCATTCTTTCAAAGGCTCATCAGCCTCTACATCGTTCTGGTGATGCCGATTGTTGCCAAGTTTTTCATCCGTGGACGCGCTCGAGGGAATCCTTTTCGTATGATCGTTCCCACTTTTCATCGACTTTCAACGAATCAGAACCTCACGCTATTGGCTGAGCGCGAGTTCGGTTCATCTAGGCTTCACGAGTTTCTTCTTGGAGGATTAGTGATAGTCGAAGCAACACAGACAAGTTTCTCGCGTCCTTAGAAGCAAAGGCAAAGAGCCATTCGAATATGAAAAACGATGGCGACGCGCGAGACTCACGGAGTGGATGCACCTCAGTTGCCGGGAACTCCCCCGGGCTTATATGAGCAACGATGACAACGCTGGCGGGACAAGCTGTTGACAGAGATGCCTGCCACGCTTTCTCATTTTGACGGTGAAAAAGTGATCTCACTTGAAACCTATCGGAGAAACGGGGAGCCGGTCCGGACACCAGTATGGTTTCTGAAAGAAGACGGGCTGTTGTACGTGCACACGGACGACGGCACAGGCAAGGTGAAACGAATAATGCGAAACCCGAAGGTTCGGATCGCCCCGTCTCACTTTAGAGGAAAACCAAAAGCAGACTATGTCGACGGTCGAGCTGAACTAGAAACAGATCCAGAAACGGTCAAGAAGTATCGCCTGCGGATATACAAGAGGTATGGCCTCCAGGGAACCTTCGCCAAGCTCAGTCAACGTTTCTCAAGAAGCAAAGCCAAAGACATAATCATCATCATTCAGCCCTAGTGGTTCTCGGGGTTTTTTACCCGAGCTGACGAAAACCAAGACGTACGAAAGAAAAAGAAAGGGGGTGACTAGGCCTCCCCGGTCAGGGATTCCTAGTACCTGCGATGCTTCTGATAACAGTCCCTACAATAGACTGGTCTGCCCTCTGTTGGCTGGAAGGGGACTTCCGTCTCCTTGCCACAGTCAGAACAGACGACTTTGTGCATTGTCCGAGGACTGCCATACGAACTACGACTCATCGGCCTAGTACACCTCCCATTGCGTATAGGAACGAGGAGAACGCACTACGTTAATAACCTTAGTGAGACGCGGCTCGCGATTCCAGTCGAAACACTCTCCCCATTTCATAGTGATTGGAAATCGTATGGAGCGATGCACAAGAGTGCTCCCTGCCGGGAACAGATTGAGCCGAACGACTCCCAACAAGAAACGACTATATTGAACGTCAAGAGAAATTTGTCAGCATGGATAGCTCTGAAGTTCAGAAAGCGCTCGACGCCTCAGAGGAACTCCGGATAACGGTCACAGGTAGAAAAACCCGGCGAGAACACTCGACACCAGTTTGGTTTGTCCGAGAAGGAAAGACGCTCTTTCTCCTCCCTGTAAGGGGCTCCAAGAACCAATGGTACAAGAACGTCCTCAAGTCGAACCGGATCAAGATCTCCTCAGGGAAATTGTCTCTCGATCTTTCTGCGAGACCCATAACCGAGTCCAAGAAGGTCGCGTCTGTGGTAGACAGGTTTCGAAAGAAGCATGGAGTGGCTGACGTCAAGAAATACTATTCAGCCTTCGATGCCGCGGTAGAGCTTACCCTCCCATAGGCCGAGCATCTACCGAGGACAGGGTACAGGTTCTACGACGGCTCTACGATTGGAAATGTTCGGCCCGAACTCTGTCGTTCGATCATCCAGTTAGGATACTGGATCCGGGGTTTTGTTATTCTATCCAGATTCTCCAATTGCCCCGTCGTAAGGTTCACGTCGAGCGCGGCGAGGTTCTCCTCGAACTGGTCCAGTGTTCTGGCTCCGAGTAGGACGATATGGTTCTTGGAGAGAAGCCAGGATAGAGCGGTCTGAGCAGGAGTTGCGCCCTGTTCCTCCGCGATCTGCTTAACCTTCTCTACAATTCCGAATCCTGTTGTCTCGTCGAAGAATGGGAAGAACAATCCCCTGTTCCCCGCCCGCGTGCCCGCCGGAGGCTTCGAATCTTTCGCGTACTTGCCTGAGAGTGTTCCTCCATGCAGGGGACTCCAGACGAGCAGTGTCATCCTGCTGTACCGCATGAAGGGAAGGATCTCATGCTCGATGTCCCGGTTCAAGAGACTGTAGTTCATCTGCGCTGTCTCGTATCTTGAGTATCCCCTCTCCTCGCATCTCGCCTGGAGAGTGCTCATCTGCCAGGCGGTGAAGTTTGAGACTCCAGGATACCGTACGAGGCCCCGCTCGACTAGGTCCTGCATTGCCTCGAGAGATTCGTCGAGGGGAACGTGCGAATCCCAGGAGTGGAACTGGTACAGATCGACCCAGCTAGTTCCCAGCCTCTCAAGACTCTTCCGGGTAGCGATCTCGATATGATGTCGTGATAGGCCTATCTCGTTAATTCCCCCGCCTGTTCGTCCCCTCACTTTCGTTGCGATGAGGATCTGGTCACGATACGGTTTAAGCGCGCTGCCCAGGCTCTTCTCTGATTCCCCGTCGTCGTAAACATCGGCTGTGTCGAAGAGATTGATTCCCGCATCAACCGCCCTCGCCACCAACTTGTTGACGGTGTCCTGACCCAAGCCGCCTAGCTTCCAAATGTTCTTTTCACCAAACGTCATCGCTCCCAATCCGAGGAGAGATGCGTGAACGCCGGTCCGTCCCACGGGGGTATACTTCATCTGCATCGCCCGATCCAGATGAGCGGAGTTAGGAGTTTCACATAAAGATAGATCGGCACGTACTCGCGATCCATTCTCCCAGTGCACGAACATGCATCCTAGGGTGTTTTTCTTCACAGTGGGTCAACTGTAGTGTTTTGAGGTCGATTGTGGACGGACGGTTTATTGCTGGATGTCGCAGTAGGTGCTTCTTGCAAGCAGTCTGGGAGTTTGAGAAGTTTGCCTGTGACGCTGACTCCCAGACGTCCGAGGTGTGGGATGCGCCTCTACGCGGTCCGGGCCAATAAGCCCGGAATCGGCTCGAGCGGCGATACTGCTCTGCCCTTTGGCTATTGCTGGGAGTGTGAGGAGTTGTTCAAGGTTGACATAGAGCTCGAGCAGTTAAGGCCTCGTAGAGCGGAGTCTCCGCCCAGTAACCGGGCGGCTGATCCGTCCCGGCGGCGTTCACCCGACAGTTCTAGGATGGGTCATGGTCGGTGTCGATCCGTTCATGAGGAAGCCTTGATGTTGATCTATGCGGGATCCTCTCGATGGAAGGGAGAGCTGACTCCGGCATTGAGATCAGACGGATTCTGCTCTTGACTAGGCTACAGAAGAGTCCTAGGGGCCTTACGATGAATCAGCTTGTCAGAGACTGTAGCAAGGTTGACGGTTGGAATATTCTTGGAACGGGTCTCTGGGAAGGGGTCCGGATTGTTTTGCAGAGCCTCATCAATGATGGGCTCGTGGCGCTGAAGACCAAGTTTCTGATTACGATGAAAGGTCGGGATTATCTCGCAGATCCGTTAAAGTGGCGGCTGAACGTGGAGACTGCCGAAGAGGTCGAGAGAAAACTGTTCTGGAACAGCATATACGAGATCTTCGACAAGGCCCTCACTCGGCTCCGAGCCAGATCACAGCCCTCTTCGAGGAAGGAGTAACTTGAAATGTTTTGCCAATAACCTGTTGAACTCTCCTTGATCTTTCACCAAATGCTCAACGCGTTTCCCGCGTTCCGTTAGTATCAATTTCTCATCAGTGAGTGTCACTCTCCCCATTGGAGTGAGCTTGCTGATTAATCGTCCTTGGGTGAAGTGGGATCGTGGGGAGGTCTGCTGGTACCTGTTCCTTTCTGCGAAGTCTGCGAGCTTTCGTGGGCGCAGAGTAAACTCATACTGAGGCTTCCAAGTAGTTTCGTCCGCGCTCGGGCGTAACAGTAGCCTCGTCTTTCCTTTGCTAACGATTTGATAAGCTTCGCCCTTGTCTTGCTGCGCGTCAGTGCTATCGACCCGTTTTGGCTCTGTGAACAGATTTCCGAATCCGACGTCGACTAACCAGCACTCTCCAAGACGGACGAGGAGTGTCAAATGGTCAAAATCGGGGCTGAAGCCTCCCTCCTTTTTCGCTACTCTGGCAGAGACCATTGAGACCTTGAAGCCGAGGCGCTTCAACAGCCAAGCGAAGCATCCGTTCAGCTCGTAGCAGTAGCCGCCCCGACGGTTCTCGACTATCTTCTTGTAGAATAATCTCTGAGCCTGCGTAGAACGTCAATGTGCGGGATCAGAGGACCTCGATAACCTATCCGTTTCAGATAGGACGCGGCATCCACTTTTCGAGAGTTGATCGACATGATCTTGTTTTTCCTTCTTCGAATTACCTGCCTGGAAAAAGATCCAGCCTATTCCATCGACACGCTTCATTATTCTCCGCGATTCCCGCCCATAAGATAATCCTCCATCGACCAACACGTAGGCTTTCAGGTAGCGTAACTTTCGTGAAGACGTTTGTGGGGATCAATATGAGGTACCGGTGTCACGACGAATCGTCTGAGTCCCTTGATGGTCGCTCTGACAGAGGATTCGAGTTGGGTGGCGACTTCATGCGCCTGGTCGAGGGTTATGCTCCCGTCCACTTCGACTTGTAGTGCTCCCACTATGAAGGGTCCGGCTCTCCGGAGGCGCAGGTCTCTGATTCCCTTGACGTGGGCATGTGACCTAATAACGGATTCTATCTTCTTAGAGAGTTCCGGCTCGTGGAACTCGTCCAAGAGCACTAGGGTTGATTCTCTGATGGTAACGTAGGCGACTGACAGGATGTAGACCGCTACCAGCATTCCTCCTATGGCGTCCGCATGATAGATTCCGAAGCTCGCTACAAGTACACTGGCGAACGCAACGAAGCTGGATGTGGCGTCTTTGATCGAGTTCTTCGCATCCAGCTTGAGCGAGAGTATGTTGTACTTGTTCGCGATTCGGCGCATCTGAAGTGCTCTGTACAGACTGCCCAGGCCAGCTGCGGCTAGGACGACCAGCGCGAGGACAGACAATCGTAGTGGGGCGGGGCTTAGGAGAGCTCTGTAAGATCTCAACAGTATGTATGCAGAGATGGGTATCAGGACTATTCCCGTGACGAATGCGGTGAAGCTCTCGACCTTGTAGTAGCCGTACTGAAACCGGCGGTTCGGCTTGCGGCGGACAAAGCGGAGTCCAGTCCAGACGAAGAAGCTGACTCCGGCGTCACCGATAGAGTCGATCCCATCGGCGAGTAGTGCTACGCTCCCACTCACCGCACTGAACGCTATCTCTACGATGCCTAGGGCTAGTAGGGTCCAGACGGAGACTTTGGCTATCCGTTCTCCTTCGTGGAACCCTCTCGGTTCTTCCTGCAAAGGGTAATTGTCTATTCTCCAGCTCTTCTGCAGATTTGTTCTTGCTATAAGGTGATTCCGCTTCTCTGGGACCGATGTGAAGAGCGTTGAGGATACGGCTCCAGCCAGCACTGCGGAGATAGTTATCGGTCTGCAAGAATCGGTATTATCTTTGGAAACGTGAATTCCCGTTTCTACGCAGCTATTGGCCTTGCATGTTTTCTGCGAAAGTGGCTTTGACTAGCCCCAGAATCTTGCGCCCAGAATAGACGCGGCAATCGCGAACAATCCAGCCATGGGTAGTGTGACCATCCAGGCCGTTGCCATCCCGCGTAGCGCGGATCTTAGGAACTGTCTTCCCTTCTTTCCGTGATGACCGGCTGCGGCACCATCCGATACGTGAGTTGTTGAGAAAGCGTCACCAAAGTATGCTCCTGCAGAGATTAGGACCGCCGTCGCAGCATGGGCCTTGAGACGATGCCCGCGTTGCTGGGGGGTGTGTCCAATCAACGTCTTGGCCACCCGGTCCCCCCAAACTAGGGAACCGGCGACGACGGCGACGCCTACGATCACGTAGGGCAACCAGACAGTGTCCTCTGGTGTCCCTAGAAGGAGGAATGTTCCCAGCGCTGCCATTTTGGGAGCATCGTTTACGCCCCTCGCGAAGGCGACCCCTGCAGCGGAGCCCCAATCGGCTATCCCAACACGTCCCGAAGAGGTTTCACTCGCTTCAGCACCTCGCCTGTGTGACAATCGGCTAAGAACGTAGACTCCTACGAATGCAGCAAACGGACCAGCAGCTAGGGGAAGGAGGATCCTCCAGATGAGAAAGTCCCATTGTAGACTCGAAGCACCGAGCAAGTAGACCGCCTGTACAATGATCGCACCGACGATTGCATGCGTTGTCGAGACTTGAATCCTGAGCAGAGTTGCGAGCAGGATCCAAGCCGCCGCACCCGCCAGTGCCGCTAGTATGAAGGAGGACCCGGGAGCCGTCTGGAGGAAGCTCTGAGGCGTGAACGCGGAGAACAGTCTGACCGAAATCAGAATGGCAGCGACACTGCCCAGGCCGCTGAATATGCCTCCCCAGACAAGCGGTGAGTATCGCGGCCGAAATGTTGCCGTCTCAGGGTCTGTCATAAGAGCGACAATGCTCTTTCCAACATCATTCGCTCCATTGCCAAAGGCTAGGACGAACAATACTACAAGCCCGATGTCGGCTGTTATGGACATTAGTCCCAATCACACTCCTTGTTCTGCCGCAAGACGTTTCGACTGACACTGCGGCTGGAAGCGAGGGGACGATATTTGCAGATTGATACTATTGCCTGTGCAACGTGTCAACAGTTTGTAGCCCACGGACTACAGCTCATCGAATGTCTTCAAATGCGATAGAGATGTACATTGGAATCAGAGGCTGTGTTGGGGAGACAGGATTTTGGTCGACGACTTCAGTAAACGCTGAGCGATCACATCTTATGGGACAGCTAGCTGCTTCCTCAGCATCCGACGGGTTGAATTAGATATATTCTAACTCTTGATACTTCGACCAAGTCGAGTCATTTGTGTTCTTCAATGTGTTGTGTGACGCATCTTGTGTTCTCTCGTTCAACGTTCAAATGTGTTGGATGAAATAACCCGATCAGATCTTGGCCGGCGAAAATCGCATGAAGAAACTATTCGGAGCTTCGCTAGTCCTACTCTGCATAGGACTGGTCTCAGTCGCTCAAGGGAGCTCAACTGTCAGCGCGGCTTTTCAGATGCCCGTCAATATCCAGACGTCGATGTCCACCTCGGGCTGCAGCAATTCCCCGGGGCCAACCATCACACTGCAAGGAGCCCTATCCCTTGGAGGAATGGGAGTCAAACTCTTGTTCGAAAATAATGTCAAAGGCACACATACGTACACAGTAGAGTCGACCGCTAGCGCAACAGTCATTCCGCAAGGACAGAGTATTCAGATCCCCAAGCAGCCCGTCCTCGGTGGGGTCGGCGGCAACCCGTACATCTGGATACAGTTCATGGACGGTCACGATAACCCGCTCTCCAGCATGAACTTCCTCGGTAGATGTGTCCAGGGTCTCTTCACAACATCAGCGGACTTTACCATCCCATCCACTGCCATGGCACAGGTATCAGCAGCGGACTGTAGCAACACCGGGTCTCACATCACTCTCTCAGGACAGCTATCCCTATCAGGGATTAAGGCCAACCTCATCTTCGCCAATTCCGTGAACCTCGTCCACGAGAACACACAGTCGACCACTGTCAGCGTAGTCCTCATCCCAGCTGGCCAGACAATCTCGTTCGCAAAGCAACCATCTCTAGGCGGTGTAGGCGGAAACCCCTGGATATTCCTCCAGTTCACTGATGGCAAGGGCAACACAATGTCAGGTAGCTTCCTGATGGGACGCTGCGTCCAGCTCTCCCGATAGGATAAGCATAGCCAAACGCGACACAGAACTATACTTCCCCTTTTTTTCCATTAATCGACTCCGTCACGGGACTGGGGATTTCTTGGGGATTCTCTAGAAAGTGAGGGGAGGTCACAACGATTGATTTCGTTTTGAGTGTACTCTTCGTGCGCGGCAGTTTATAGGAAGAGTCGCTCTACCGAGGATGAAGAGACAATGACAACGTGTAACGGCTGTTCTAGCTGGTGTGTCGGGATTTCCATTTGTGAGACTATTACTTGCGCCCGAGTGACTTGACAATGATCTCCCAAGTCAAGCAGGGATCCGAAACTGTACCTGAGAGGAGGCTGGCACTGGTCCACCGAGTCATCGTGCCTGACAAGGAGTATCCGAAAGAGTACGCCATTCTAGTGACGGATCGCCGATCAGTTTTCATCCGTCAGAGGAAGACGAGAAGGAGCTTTGTACTTCGCTACGAGATGAGGATTGGAACCGCGCTGGTGACCGACGTGACACCGAAGACCCTTGAGGATTATGCGCAAAACAGCCTTGAATCATTGATTGCGGATGACGTGAATCTCACCGTTCCACATGACGCGGTTATCTCGATAGCAATGAGAACGGAAGAACATGAACGCCGTAGACGCGATTTTTTCCTATGGCTGGTGATGAGAAGGCAAGGGGAAGTATTCCAGGTATACGACTTCGAGATGAAATACAGGCTGGGCCCGCACCAGGACGCCACGGTCAAATTCTACATGGTTCCTCTGGGAGCGTACTTCAAGCCCAGGAGACAGACCCAGAGCAGGGAAACGATCCTACGAGAATACGCAGCGGACGCCCTTGAGATCTTTCAAAAGGTCCTTCCCCCGGATTGCATATTCGTAGCAGGATAGCGGATCGTTCACATAACGCAACTTCCAGTCATGTCAGCGCTGATTACACGACTTCGGTGAGTCTTAGCGCGGGAAATCCTTTTTCGAATGAGAAGCTGACACCATGAATATTCGTAAATGGTTTGATGCCGTAGATGATCAATGAGCCGTTAATATTCTGCATCTTTACGTGATAGTCGGCTATTCTGAGAAAGTCCTCCCTCAGCTTGGTGGGCCTGGAGGCCAAGCCGATGCTTAGGGCCGCCGAATCCCGAATACTCGCACCAATGTCGGCAAGGCCAGGAAGGAATAGGTCTTCTCCATAGACTTGGACTATCTTGTCGAAATCGCTCGCCAGAACGATCGATGAGGAGACACTGGTCAACTCTTTCCAGCAAGCACCGAACAACAATGCATCATCCTCTAGGCTCCCTTTCAACAGCAACCTCCACTTCCTAGGGGGGAGAGTCTGGTTGAACTCTGCTATCCTAACCCTCTCTTCCAGAACCTTCTGCCCGACGCATCGACCCAGCGCTTCAGCTACGTTCTCAGAGCTGATAGTGCTGGTGGGAACGATGATCGAGGTGCCTCCCTGATTTACAAAGTTAGCTATGATGATCCTCAGGAGAAGTCTCACTTCGACAGGTGAAACGGTGTTGTTGAGGTCCAACAATAGCGAGGAGCCCTTCCTGATCCCACCCTTCATCATCTTGTCCAGGTCCGAGCTGCCAGTCGAAAACGATGTTGCAGAGTGAGCAATAGACTCGGGCATCTTCGCCCTGGTCGGCGTAGCATCGAGTATTTCGGAATCCGATAGGAATGTGAACCTGCCCTTGTCCAATGAGAATAGTCCTTGGCTGGTTTCTACCCTCAGCCCCCGTAGCTTGTTCACAGACAGTGTCCTAACCCTGCGGCCTTCCAGTTGAGATAGGGAGAGATTGACGACTCCGTCCACGAGATGAGACATGTCGCCCGTCTGTCCCCCCTCATTAACGAGCACAACGCTGACCTTGCTCTCTTCAGGCTCGGAAAGGATAGCTGACTCGAGCATGCGACGCCCTTCTTCGGTTGTGTTTCTGAGAGCCCCTTCCCAACTGTCTATGACGATGAGGCTCCTCTGTGAGGAGTGTTTCATATTCAGAACTTTGCTGAGGATACTGTCAGCCTGCGAGACGCGAAAATCGTTGACTCCTTCAGGCACATTGCCTTTTGCTGTTCTACCGGATATCGAATCGACCACCTCGTTTAACCAGGGAAAATGTTTCCGCAGCCTGGGAGGCGAGACACGGCTCGAAATGTAAAGTCTGTTGGGAGGAACGGTGCGGGATCCGATCCGCGGTCCCTCTATCCGTCGAAGAAGCTCCAGTGCGAGGGTGGTCTTTCCAGTGCCAGGCGGACCTTGAATCAGCAACACATTCCCGGTCGACTCCAAAAATTTCATGATGAGACCGAGTAGGCCAGCACTTCCAGACCGGTCTGAAAGCGGGGTCCCAATTTCAACATCTGGGACCTCCAGTTCTGGGCCGGAGGCATCGCCCTGAGCAATCATTGAGAATCAGGAGCTATTGGAGTCCTATTTTCTTACAAGTATTCCGTTACCGATGCCATCCGACGCTTTGGAAACCCGAAAAATGTATCGAAACTAGAAATGCTCTGCTTCCGATAGTCTAGTCCCGTTCTTCCGGGATCATTCGCTCCTCTTCCGGCTTAGTATGTTGGAAACATAGTCTTGGAAGGGCTTGTCGAACATTCCTTCCGAGGTCCGATGAACGTCTCGGAACGCGGGGTGTCGTGTCACGGCTTGGAGAAATAGGCCCCACTGGTTCCAGGTGTCGCTGTCTATCCATTTCTTCCTATAGAGCAGGTGAATTCTCTCGAATATTCCGTAGAGGAGGAGCATATAGTTTCGGACAACCATGCTCTCTGGAGGCTGAGCCTGGAGCTCTGCGCCTATCGGCTGGTTTGCTCTCGCCATCTCTAGGGGAAGTTTGCTCAGCTGGGGATTCTCCACGAGCATTTTCATCGTGTCCGTATAATCGTCCAATGCTTTCTGGTAGGCCGCCTCTTTGGTAGCCTGGTTCTGGGAGCGGAATGAGAGGATGAAGATTACAAGCGTCAGAGTGAGGACAATCGTCTGAGCAATAGTGCTCCAGACTACCGGGTCGGATATGCCAAACAACGTAGAGCAACTTTCTGCCATGTTGACTGAATTTAACACTACCATTCACTAATGATGGCGGGCCGAAAATACACTAACAACTCGAGATCTTGGAAGCGGACACGAGTCTTCGACTTACTACGGTCATGTGAAAGGAGTCAACGGTGAGCGGAGTCAATTCTCTTAGGCTACCGTATGACTCAAGATATTCCCACCCTGCTGAGAAGAGCAACGCCTTTAGCTCGTGAAGCGGGTATACTCGATGGGACACCGGAACTTCGGCTATCAATCGCAGTGACCGTCTGTCCTTTCGATAAAACTTCCAACTATTTCTCATATACGACGATTCCAAGTCGAGCCTTCTAGCGTCACTCCACACTATCCCGTCCAATTCCGAGATATCTTGCTCTTGGAAGTGCCTCACTAGATAGTCCCGGTTGACCGTCTCGATAATTAAGACTCCACGTCGACCAGTGAGAGTGGTCAACGAACGGAATAATTGTCTATCATACGACTCGTCATGAAATCCAATCGATGTGCCAACATTTATCATAGCATCGAACTTGTCTGCTTTAGAGGCTAGCAACCGAGGAGCGTTTCTCAAAATCCATTCTATAGAAAATTGTCTTGCCACTTACACTCTCCTTCTTCGCCCATTTCTGAGCTAATCTCAGGTACAAAGGAGAAATGTCGACGCCAACAACCTCGTACCCTGCTTTGGCAAGATTGACCGTGATCCTTCCCAGTCCACAAGCTAAGTCTAGGATTCTGCCGCCGCTAGGGACTCCACGCCTTTGGAAGATTTTTCGCAAGCCCTCTGCCTGGGGTTGAGCAAGCATCTTCATCCGTTCCATCCATGGAAGAAAAAGTTCTGGATGGTCGACAAACAGTCTCTCCGTCCAATGCTTGATTCTTCCACGAATCAAGTGTCCACGTCACCCCATTCCCGAATTTGCGATCGGCCTAAGTCACTCTTGATGCCTTGTAAGTCTTCAACTGTGTGCCCTTGTACGATCGATATGCGAATCGTAGAGAGTGTCATCGAGCTACCAACCTAGGCTAAGTTGGCCGACAAGGAAACGCATATCCAGTTCTAGGTTGCTGAGTATCTCATGGCAGAGATTATCATGCTCGACAGCCAGACTGAGGCTCGCAGACAAGCGGCGAAGCAATTCCTCCAACTAGTCGTGGCCGGACAGATCGATGAGGCCTACCAGAGGCACGTGGACCTTAATGGCAAGCACCACAATCCCCTCTTCGCGGAAGGCTTCCCCGCGTTGAAGAAGGCGATGATTGAGAACCATGTCCAGCTTCCGAAGAAGCAACTTCTGGTCAAGAATGTGCTCAGTGATGGCGACTTTGTAGCAGTGCACTCTCAAATAGTGCTTCGCCCCGGCGAGTCCAGCGTTGCCACCGTTCACCTGTTCCGCTTTAGTGGTGACAAGATCGTGGAAATGTGGGAAGTCGGCCAGCCAGTGCCTGCTGACTCTCCAAACCAGGACGGGGCATTCTAGACAAAGAGCGGAATCTTTAGCGGAACGATCTTGAGAAGATTGGTCGTTTCGACGTTTGTTACACTGGAAGGTATTATGGAGGACCAACCTAGATTCGGTGCTTGGAAGGTCACTTTTTCCCTTTACATTTTCCTCTTCGACACTTGCACTTCCTACCGACCTGGGTTGGGACACATTCCCCGTGAATCTCGACTTTGCACTTGTGACAGATATCCGGTTGATGCCAGAGACCTTCGTAGCTTATGATGTAGGTATAACGTCTCATATCACAAAATCCTCAGCGGAGTCGTCCACGAATACCTCGATCTCGGGCTTGTTTCAAGCCGAGTAGATTGCATTGCAGTCAGGCGGAGTTGCTTCTCGCAAATAAAGCGATCAATCGATTTCCTGCCCTCCAGTTCAATAGAATCGAGCTAGCCTAAACCGTCGATTCTTCAAGTTCTAGCCTTGTCCTTTAGAGCTCAATCTTCTGAGCTTCTTTTCGCTGATGTCCTGAATAAGGATGGATGCGCCTATTGTCCGGCCGGTGGGGTCGCTGACAGAGGTCACTGATAATGATACGTCGATACTGGCACCGTCCTTGCGGGTAAGCCGCGTCTCGTACGGAAGAATACTTCCATCGCGCTTGAGCCGCTCGAGGATTTCGGACTCTCCACTCTCGCCGGAAGGCATTAGGATACCCCCCTTCTGACCTACAGTTTCGAGGGCGCTGTAGCCGAAGATACGCTCTGCACCAACGATCGATGTGTGAGATTCCAATGCTTCTGAGAATATGAAAAGTCCACTTCTTGCCTAACGCCGCAAGGTCCATTCCAACAGGGCACTGTTTCGCCCTCGGCGAAACATTCAGTGCTTTTTTGCGGATATCGTCGGTCAACATCTCACGCTAGTATACTTCTAGAATCCTCCTCGTTCATATATTGACTACGCACTCCGTCCTATCGTCGAGACATGTCAGAAGTCGTGATACGATCCAAGGAGAATGGTCCCAATCTGGTAATGGTTGATGGAAAGGTCGTTCAGGCGTGGTGCCGCTGTGGCGGCTCCAGCGTGATGCCCTTCTGCGATGGCATGCACAAGAGGAACGGTTTCAAGGCGCAGCCTAGAGAAGTCAAGGTCCGGTAGAAAAAAACCTAATTCAGTCTCTACACCAATGCTGGGAACAGACTCTAAACAGGCAAAGAGAAACCGCGACTATCATCAATGTTACGTCCCAGCGGCGTCATGTTTTCTGGATAGCTCGCGTCAGTGCTTCAGCTGAATCCTGTGTTATCCAACGTGTGTGGGTGTCTCCTTGCGGGTTCGACTTGCTCTGAGAAGATCTTTTTCAGATTTGATTGTTCATTGGTTCGGTGGTTCCTTGGATGAAAGAATGATCGACAGGTCCTCGCGAGGTCTCTGGCAATCAAAACTTGTAATGATTCGGGATCTTTGTGCTGTGTCATGCCGTATTAACGCTCTTAAGAATATATAAACGCATTGATGAACATCTATGTAACTTATCTTGCTCGAGGCGCGACTTGGACAGCCACCAGCCCCAATCTTCGCTGAAGCTCCGCCACGTAAGCCGTGAGGGTCTCGGATTTGACGTGGTAGTAGCAGAACTGGCCCTGCTTCTCTCTCTGGACAACCCCCGCCATCGACAGCTCCTTCAGGTGATGTGATACTGTTGGCTGGGATACGTCGAAGAAGGCATGTACGTCCGAGCAGTTCAGCTTACCAGTCACAGCCAGCTTTTGCAGAATTGCGCGTCGCTGTGGATCTGCCAGGGCTTTGCTTATACGATCGAATTCTTCGGATGCCAGTTTCATTACGTGAACTCTAGACGCTCAGCGTGCGTATTAGCATTTCGATATCTATCTATCCATCAGCAGGATACTTCAACCGCCAACCCGAGGGAACGCATAGACGTGTATCAATACATTTATATCCCAACCGCTGCGAAACACTCTGCAGAGAAAAATGGAAACGAGTATGGGCAGAGTCGTCCAAGTCAACGATGGAGACTTTGACACAGAGGTTATCGGATCAACCATTCCAGTCCTCGTAGACTTCTATGCGGACTGGTGCGGACCATGCAAGATCGTCGCCCCAACAATGGAAACATTATCAAAGGAATACGCAGGCAAGGTAAAGTTCGTCAAAGTCAACGTGGACAACAATCCAGAGGTAGCGTCAAAGTATGACATCATGAGCATACCCACAGCGATGCTGTTCGAGAAGGGAACAGTCAAGGACAGTGTCGTTGGCGCGGTCACGGCCGCAGCGTACCGGCAACGTATTGATCACGCGCTGAGCGCATAGCATCTGAAAGCGTTCGAATGGAGCACAGTACTTCTGCCATCATTGTGGATATTTTTGGCTCGACTTCATTTGAACGACGGAACGGCAGAAATACAGAACACGGCCTTTTAGAATCGATCTGTTGACCTAGGTCCCATTGTCAGCCTAAGTCTTCGATCACCTAAGGCGATACAATTGTTCTCAAGAACTTGCAATGCGCGCTTACTTCCTCGACCTAGCTTGTGACACAGAACTAGAATTAGTCGTGACATCTGAGGAGTAGCTCGGAACTTATGACTGCGTTCGGGTTCCTTCTTCTGGTGAAGGTGTCGCAGCTATTGTTCGTACTTCCTTCCATGTCTTAACCATCACTGGAATAATTATCGCCACTAGGAATGCCAGTACTATGAGGTTCCCGAAGTCCACAGGGATAAGCTCTGCGAGGCCGAGCTGGAATAAGAGGCCTGCAATTATGAAGGCCATCCCCCCTAGCAGAAGGCTGCGCGCGCCGACACGGACCCCGAAGATTTGCATTCTCTCTACGCCCCATCTCTTGGCAACCTGCAGAACCTCTCCAAACGTGAACCCTATGACCAGAAGGATCAGCAGGGTGCCCAGGCCGAAGGCGGCGCCGGGCGCGAATCCTAGAGCGGAGGAGGGCATCGCTGGGACAGCTACAAGATAGACAAAGGTCGTGAAGAGGCCTGTGTCGACACCAAACCCGGAGATGAATCCGTGGATTAAGCACCAATGTACAGGAACTGTCCTCTGTAGCCCAGCCTGGGATTGGGTCGATCCCGCTGGGTCTTTTTTCAGGTGTCGCTCTCTATCTCTCGTCGAAATCCACATGAGAGGGTGCCAGTGGGGAAGCTTGTCCCGGAGGATCAGGTAGCCGGCGAGGCTCATTGCTAAACCAACGGCAACGTACACTGGTCCATTGAGCGCCTCATTGAACGCGAGGAATGTCACCAGCGCAAAGTAGACCAGCTGGGACATGATGGCGCGCTGGACGGTAAACGCGGCGGCGAAGTAGGCCCCTGAGAGCATACCTCCACGCCCTGTAGCCGAGCCGACGGAATAGCTGAAGGTGATCGGCCAAGTGTGCTCGTCCGGGATTACACCATGAAGCATTCCGAGCGCGAGGCTTGCACCCAGGAGGTATACCCACCCGGGAACGGCTGGAAACATGTCATGAGGCCCTGTAGCCCGAGCGTTATTAGACTTCTGCTATTTTTTAATAAGAACCGCGTAACGCTTTATAGGGTCTTATTAAGATACGGGATCTGAGGATTGGTCGATGGCCATAGTCAGCGTTTCCATTCCCGAAGAGATGGTAGATGAGATGGATACGATTCAGAAGTCGATGGGCTTCTCAGGAAGATCAGAGCTCATCAGAGCAGCCGTGCGTGGTCTGATTGCAGACAATAGAGAGAAGAACGGCATCTCAGGCGAAGTAAACGCTGTCATAGTTGCAACCCATGACCAGTCCAACGAGGAGGCTGTTACCAGACTAAAACACTCCTTCGAAGATATTGTCAAGACCCACCTTCACAATAAGCTCTCTCGAAGAAGCTGCGCTGAACTCTTCCTGGTACAGGGCGACGGGTCAAAGATCGCCTCAATGGCCAGCGCCTTCCAAAAGGACGAGGGCATGAGAAGTGTCAAACTGGAATCACGGCAGACGAGAATCAACGATCTCTAGTATCATGGGGGAGATGTAAGGTGGAAGAGTTTATGATCCGACCAGCGCCTCTATTCGCTTGCTGGCGTCTCTCTGGACGTTGACGATCGAGGGAGCAATTTCCAGACTATGAGCGCCACACCGACGATGGCTACGAGAACCGGACCGATGTAATTGTTGAGCAAATAGCCTAATGGCGCGGCGTTGTCTGTGAACCATTGCTGCATGAATACGTTCTGCTGATAGTCCCAGGAGATGCCGACGAGCAGTCCTATGATGATGACAAACTCTGCTGTCATGAGGGCGACGACTCTCCTATCGATCGTGATTGGTTGTTGGATATGAACAGTCTTGGTCGTCCCCTGAGTCCGTGCTCTCGGGTTCGGGATCAAGAGAGAGCTGATAGCGCCGAAGGATACGAAGATGGCTGCGGTGAAGGCCGCCCAGCGGGTACCTTGAGTAATGGCATCGTTGAAGACGCCTTGTATAGTTGCCGCCAGGGGAGTACCTTCCAGCCCCGGCGGAACCAGTCCAACTCCGCCGGAGAGGCCCCCACTAAGAACTTGATCGAGTGTCGCCTTCAGCGTTTCTGGCAGACTACTCGCGGCCACGTCGGCCTGCCCCACCGAGGATATTATCGCGACAAGAACCGCCCCGATCACGGCGATTCCGAAGGCCGATCCCACCTGTCTTACAGTGTTGTTAGCTCCAGAACCTACGCCCGCCTTCTGCCAGGGAATGCTCATCAGAACCACGCTGGTAAGCTGACTGATTGCCAGGCCGACGCCTGCTCCATACACAACGAGAACTGGATAATAGTCATAGACGGGAGTAGGAACAGCGGTGATCGCGAATATACTGAACAGGGCCACTGCTTCCAACGTCATCCCCATTGTGACTACCCATCTCGGGCCGAAACGGTTGGCGAGGGCGCCTGCGATTGGTGCGAAGATGAAGACGGAGATCGCCATGGGGAGGAATGTTATCCCTGTGTTGATGGCCGAGAGTTGTTTGACTGTCTGGAAGTAGATCGAGAAGATGAAGACCGCTCCAAATTCTCCCATGGCAACGATGAAGACGGTTAAGAGTCCGAACCTGAAGCCGGGGAATCGGAGCAGGCTAAAGTCGAACAGCGGAACTCGGCCCTTACGCGCACGCCTGATATCATAGTAGGTAAACGCTGCCAGGAGAACCGCTCCCGAGACGATGGAGAAGGCGGGGAGAGAGAAACTGGTGAAGGGCCAAGATTGTCCGAAGAGAGAGAACGGCTGGGTCTCGCTCAGCCAGCCATAGGTCTGACCCTCGATGAGACCGAAGAGCAGGGCTGAGAGGCCCAGGGTGATAAGCGCGAGACCTCCAAAGTCAGTTGTGTACTTTGGGTCCTTGAACCGGCTCTCGCGTATCACCAAGGCGGCTCCGATGAGCGCGACTGCGCCGATGGGTACGTTGATGAGGAAAGCCCAACGCCAGGTAAAGGTAGGGTCGGATGTGAAGTAGCCTCCTAGCAAGGGTCCAAGGACCGCGGCTGCTCCCGCGGTAGCACCCCAGATCCCGAAAGCAATGTTCCGAGATTTGCCGGTAAACGTCGTTGTTAGGATGGCGAGCGTCGCGGGAGCGGCCATGGCCGCGCCGAACCCCTGGATCACTCTCCCTGATATTCCCGCCGCGAAGATGCGCCTTCGGCCGAACTCGTCACTGAGTTTTCCCCAGGTTAGTATGAAGGAGCCGAAGATCAGCGCGTAGAGCGAGGTTATCCATTCAAGGTCCTTCAAGGAGATGCTGAAGTCAATCGAGATTGTCTTCAAGGCAACGATGACTATCGTAGCGTCGAGAACTATGATCGCGAGCGAGAGGCTCAGCACGAGGAGCGTGAGAATCTGTTTCCTCTCAATCCCTGTCCCGCCCTGAGCCCCCTGTTCTTTCTGTCCGGTCTCCCACGTAGAGCCCGGTTCCGGCGCCTCTGCGACAACTGTAGCGTCGTTGCTGGTCCTTCCGGCTCTGTTCTCCCTCGAATCGCTCTTGGGCATCGTCTGCAACTGACGACCCAGCCAGAATCCCTAGCATATAATGACCACCCGCAGAGGAAGTCCTCCTCAAAGGAAATTGAGTGGCTCA
>VBBG01000032.1 GCA_005882905.1 Candidatus Bathyarchaeota archaeon
CACAGGATCTACCTCGGTGACAATCACCCTTGACCCCATTCCCTTCGCTCTCAGAGCCACGCCTCGGCCAACCCAGCCGAACCCGGCCACTACGATCGTCCTTCCAGCCAGGAGAAGGTTCGTCGCGCGCATGATCCCTTCGAGGCCAGACTGACCGGTCCCGTATCTGCTGTCAAACAGGAACTTGGTGTAGGCATCATTCACAGCAATTACCGGAAACTTTAGACGACCCTCCCTCTCCATTGCCCTCAATCGAGAGACTCCTGTGGTCGTCTCCTCACAGGCCCCAATGATCGTCTGGACGAGGCGAAGACCCTTGAGGTGCGAGGCGATAGAGAGTTCGGCACCATCATCGATCAGAAGGTCAGGCTTCACACTGAGAACCCTGTCGAGATTGGAAGCGTGTTCCTGGTCTGAGACGCCTCGCCAGGCGTACACGTGAACTCCGGTTTCTGACAGTGCCGCTGCCACATCGTCTTGGGTCGAGAGGGGGTTGCTTCCGGTGATAGCGACCTCTGCACCTGCTTTCAGGAAGACCTCAGCGAGTACTGCTGTCTTGGCCTCAAGATGGAGACACATTGCTACCCTGTGACCCTTGAAAACTTTGGAAGCAGCGAACCGTTTAGCAATCCTAGCCAAGACTGGCATGTTGTCGCGGGCCCACTCTATCTTGACACGCCCTGAGGGAGAGACGGTGGGATCCTTTACTTGGCTCAAGACTACAGGAGGAATGCCTCAATATTCTGATTATATATATTCTGGCAGATGGTGATTCCTATCGGAATGAGCTGTTAGCGAAGCTAGTTTCCTAGGATGAAACATATCCAAGTCCCTTTGCCATCGTTGGGGCGGCGGTCCTAGAGGAGACAACGATTTGCCGCCATGTATAATAAGGAAAGAAGCCATGCTACGGCGAAACACACTGGGAGCACTTGGGAATAGGTGTCGGAGAAAGGATTCAGGGCGAAGTTCAAGGATTCGGATGTCGCTTTCACGTTCAGGGACCTGATTCTTCTTCCCGGATGGACTGAAGTTGAACCAAGCCAAGTCGAACTGTCCACTCAAGTCTCGCTAAATCACTCGATCAATATTCCCTTCATCTCGAGTCCGATGGATACTGTAACCGAGAGCGAAATGGCCATATCGTTGGCCCGCCTGGGAGGCCTCGGGGTTCTTCATCGAAACTGCACAGTGGAAGAAGAAGCGGAGATGGCGAGGAAGGTTAAGCGAGCTGAATCCCTGATAATTAGGGATGTAATCACAATCAGTCCTGGCGAGACTGTCAAGTACGCGACAGAGCTAATGCAAAGGCACAACATATCGGGCCTGCCAGTCGTTCAAGGCGAGCACCTCGTCGGAATCCTAACCGGGCGAGACGTCCGCTTTGCGGATCCTAATCTTCTAACGAGCGATGTGATGACGAAGAAGGTCATAACGGCTCCCTCAGACACGGATATCGAAGGCGCCAAGGAAATCCTTCACAAGCATCGAGTAGAGAAACTGCCTCTGATAGACAAGGAAGGCCGTCTCCGGGGCCTCATGACGATAAAGGACATCCTCTTGCGTGGAAGATTCCCGAACGCTGCTCGCGACGAGAAAGGACAGCTCCTCTGCGGAGCAGCTGTTTCACCTTTTGACCTGAAGCGTGCGAAGACACTCAGCGAGTTCGCAGACATCCTCGTTGTTGACGTGGCGCACTTCCACAACGCGAACGTGTTCAGCGCGACGAAAAAGATACTCGATGAGGTCGACACTGATGTGATAGTGGGAAGCATAGGCACCTACAAGGCCGCTGAGGATATCGTCACTAAACTAGATGGGGTAGCGGGTTTCAGGGTTGGAATCGGATCAGGATCTATATGCACAACGATGGAGGCAACCAAGGCTGGGTCTCCGACTGTATATGCCACCGCCCAAGTGGCTGATGCACTGAAAACCTATGGGTCGAAGCTTCCGATAATTGCAGATGGAGGAATAAGAGGTGCGGGAGACGCTGCCGTCGCATTATCGCTCGGCGCGTCGGCCGTGATGATGGGCAACCTCTTCGCCCGCTCAAAGGAAGCACCTGGAACCTTGATAACGATTGGGGGCAGATACTACAAACAGTACCGGGGAATGGGAAGCCCATCCGCCATGGCCAAGAGGTTCTCCTCAGACCGATATGCTCAACCATCAAAGGGACTGCCCGAAGGAGTCGAAGGATGGGTCCCGTACAAGGGGGAAGTGAGCGTCGTGACGCAGGAACTTGTTGCAGGACTACAAGCATCCATGGGATATGCGGGAGCGCGCACAATACCCGAGCTCTGGGAAAAAGCCAGGTTGGCAGGCATTACGAATTCTGGGGCAGAAGAGGCTAGGCCCCACGATGTACTCCTACCATCCGAGCATCCAGAACGAGTCTAAGCGAATACCGATCCGGCAATTATTGTCTTGATTACCCTAGTCTGCCGTAGGGCTTCCAGGCTGCATTCGAACGGGTCTCGGTCGAGCACAACAATGTCAGCGATGTTTCCGGGAACTAGAGCCCCTCTTGACTCTTCGCAGAACGAGGCGAATGACGCGCTTATCGTGTAAGCGGCTAAAGCCTGGCTCACTGTCAACCTCTCTTTGCCTTCCAGGCCTGGACGCGCGGTTGCTGACCAGACCCCTTCAAAAGGGTTCGGGTCTTCCACTGGGCAATCGGAGCCTGCTGTCAGTAGGATTCCTTCTTGAGTCATTGAGGCGAAGGGATAGAGACTGTGCATTCGGCTAGCTCCCAGACGTTCTTCCGCCCAAGAATCCGAGTAGATGAACCTCGGCTGCACTGAGGCGATTATGCCTAGCTTGCCCATCTTCAGTATGGATTTTCCGCTAACCAACGACGCATGTTCAATCCTGTGCCTGAATTTCCTACACTTCAGTGGTCCGAAGACCTCTTCGATGATCTGAATTGCAAGCTCGACTGCTCTGTCTCCAATCGCATGAATACAGAGCTGAAAGCCTCCTTCGCTTGATGTCATGGCCACTCGCTTGAGTTCTTCACGACTCATGGTTAGCATACCGTTGGAAACGGGATTGTCATTATATGGTGAGGTGAGTGCGGCTGTGCGTGCTCCAAGAGACCCGTCAAGATACAGTTTCACGCCCCCGATCCGGAACGCTTCTTCGCCTCTCTGTGTTGATAGACCCAGTGAGACTAGTTGATCCAGCAGTTTGACTGGCACTATTGCGTAGATCGACTGCGGAATCTCTCTTTCGCGCTTCAGCTCTTGGAGTGCTTTCAGTTCGTTGGCGTCGTTCACGATGCAATGGAGGGATGTCAAGCCCAGCCTTGCTAGTCTTCGAGCGGCAAGAACAAGGGATTTTTTTATCTCCTTCATGGACTGCGGAACAGCCAGCTCGACCAGCTCTAGGGCTCGTTCTTTGAGAACCCCGTTGGGCGCGCCGCGAGAATCCCTGAGAACAACTCCTCCTTCTGGCTCCGGTGTATCGCTGTCGATTCCGGAGAGGGAGAGAGCCTTGGAATTGGCTACAGCCACATGACCGCAGACCCGTTTGAGAAAAACAGGATTTGATGTTGAGTGGTCAAGATCGTGCTTCTCGGGATAGCGATGCTCTCGAAGTTTCTCATCGTCCCATCCTCTACCCAGAATCCACTCGTCAGGCTTCATCAATGAAGCTCTTTTTGCGACTTGTCGGTTCATCTCTTCGATGGACCGTGTCTTTGAGAGGTCAAGTGTTCGGAGCAGCATTCCGTAGCTGAGAAGGTGGATGTGTGAGTCGCAGAACCCGGGCAGGACCGCCTTGCCATGCAGGTTTATCGTAGTTGTGGCTCTGGCTCTGAGCTTCAGAATCTCTTGGCTTGACCCAATATCTGTCACTCTCCCTTTCCAGACCGCCAGAGCCTCGAATCTAGACCTCGATTTCGCATCCGGGTAAATACGACCGTTGTATAGGATGAGATCTGGTTTCGACAAGTTCGTGACCGACGACTAGTCTGTTAGCTTAGAGATAGTATGATTCAGAATGTTTGGGGAATCCAAGGGTGGGTCTTAGGAGGCGACTGGTTTCGCTTCTACCAAGGATGAGACAGAGTTTTCGATTTGGAGAGGATCATGTATAGGTGGACCGCACGTTTTTCCCACGCAGACGTAGGCGACGGGCGTTGACTTGGCGTTGTATCCGAGATTCACGATTTGATCCGAATCTCGAATCGGGTCCATGTGGAGCAAGTATCTTCTTGCCGAGTATACACTCAGAGCCTTGGATTTGTAGGCTGTGAACTCCTTCGATTTCTGATTGGCGATGATTGTGATGCCGATCGGGCCATTGATGTGTAGGTCCAGTGCAAGCGCGTAGATGGCTCCGGAGAGCCCGTATCTTTCGTAGTCTTGATTGAACAACTTTAGGGTCTTGGCGGCGACATTCGAGTAGCGCATCTGTTGAGTGAGCCATGATAGTCTAAGCAGTCCGATCGCGATTAGGCTGTTCTCGTCGATTGGCTTGTCTCGATTCCTTAATTCTCCCAGGGATGAATCGGAAGGTGGAATGTCGTAGAAACCTCCCACTCCTTCGTGGTTCAGGGTCTTAATGCAATCGTCGGCGATCCTAGTGGCCTCGTACAAGTACTCTGACTTCGCCGAATATTCGTAGGCATCCAAGAGCGAGATTAGTAGGGTAGCATAGTCAGTCAAGAGACCTTTCAGCACCGGACCGGTTTCTTTTCTCCAATAATGAAACGGAAGCCCACCTTGCTTGCCCAAGTCCAGTATGTGGTCTAGGGTGTTGAGCGCGAATCTCCCAATGTCTTGTCTTCCTAAGATGGAGCTGGCTAAGAGAAAAGACGAGATTAGGAGCGCGTTGTAGTTGGTGTACATGGTCCTGTCGACGTTCGGGGCAGTCTGTCTCTGCCGTCCAACTAGGTCTAGCTTGTAGTAATTTTCATCGGCGTCTTGGCTTCCGAAGAAAGCTCCATTTTCGACATCCGAGAGGCTCGTCTGGACATACTTCACGATTCCTTCGGCCTTATCTCTGTATGATGCTTTGCCGGTGAGCTGGAAGGCGTGGAGGTAGACGGTGAGGAGCTTTGCGTTGTCCTCCGCCATCTTCTCGAAGTGTGGTACTGACCAGTCGCGAGTAGTCGAGTATCTGAAGAAACCCTGTTCTACTTGGTCGTAGATTCCGCCGCTGCCCATCCGATCGAGAGTCTTCGCGACTAGCGTAAGCATCTCCTTCTCATTGTAATATCGATACCTTACCAGGGCATATTCAAGGGCCTCTGGGTGTAGAAACTTAGGCTCGAAACCAAAACCCCCGTAGTCGATGTCAAAATTTACCGCGATGGTTGTAGCGATATCTCTCGAGATCTTGTCTGAGAGTGGCTCATCTCTCGGTACGGGGACATGTAGAGTTTGAAGCTTGCTCCTAATTCTATCCTTGTTGGCAGAGTAGATTTGCAGAACGGAATGCAGTACCTCCCTCAACTGTTGTGGGGGAATGTAGGTGCCGCCTGTGATTATTCTCCCATCGCCGTCGAGGAAGGCGGTAGTGGGCCAGCCTCCGAGATTGTAGCGACGGTTGACATCGGGTCTCTTGTCTGTGTCAACCCTGACGGGAATGAAGTTCTTGTTGACAGTACTGATGACTGCAGGGTCAGAGTACGACGTCTCGTCCATAACGTGACACCAATGGCACCAAGACCCCGTAATGTCGAGCAGGATTGGTTTCCCTGAGGATCGAGCCTTATCAAAGGCGGTTTGCCCCCACTCGAGCCAATCGATCTTATTCAAGAGACCTATCCAAGGTATGTGGCTGACAATGATATAATAACCCTAGAAGGAGTCCACCGTCCGTGTCGCAATTTAGGGCGTCCGTTCAGCAGGATAGGAGTCAATCCCGCGTCATTTCGCAATTGCAAGTTGCACTCTCAAACGAGTCTCCCGATGAGGCGCTGAAGACCGTCGTTCGACTCCTACGAGAGAGTTCTGAGTGTTACGACTGGGTTGGGATTTACCTAGTCAAGGAGCAAAGCTTGGTGTTAGCTTCCTACGCGGGAGAAGCTGAGACCGAACACGTGACGATTCCCATAGGACAAGGGATATGCGGCCTAGCAGCAGAGCAAGAGCGCACAATCATCGTTCCTGATGTAAACAAGGACCCGAGCTATCTGATGTGCTTTCCCTCAACCAGATCTGAGATAGTCGTTCCGATAAAAGGAGCCTCGAGGGTGTTGGGAGAGATAGACATCGATAGCAATCGACTGTCAGCTTTTACACTGCGGGACAGGGAGATGTTAGAAGAGACCGCATCAATGCTTGCGACCTACATACAAAACCAAGGATCGACTCCGCAATCTCAAGAATCTCGGTGAACCTTGTCTAAATATCAACGCGGAGATCCTCCTGCTCTTCCGAAACACAGGCATTGCAACAGCTGTGGATCCCCAGTCGATATGGGCAAGGAATTCTGCAGTGACAAGTGCCGAGTAGCCTACAAGAGATCGTCTCGCGCGAAGACCAGAACCTTCATTCTGGTCATAGCAGCTGTTCTGATCTTCTACCTCTTCATTGTATTCGGGCGACTATGACCCTAGGACTCAGCCGTGCCACGATTCGCGGCTATCCCGATGACTTGACGGATAGAACTCAACCCTCTCTGTTCGAGAAACTTTGACATACCCGTAGTCACATCTCGAAATATCTCTAGCCCCTGGCTGGTGACGGCACTGCCGATCTGGACTGCCGATGCACCTACCATCATCATTTCCAATGCGCCTCTGTAGTCCTGGACTCCCCCAACACCGATTATTGGAAGGTCAACTGCACGCCTGATCTGATAGATTGCGCGAACAGCGATAGGATGCAGAGCGGGGCCCGAGAGGCCGCCGAGGGTTCCTCCGAGAATGGGATAGGCTGAATCCACATTCACCGCCATTCCTAGAGCAGTGTTTATTGCGGTAACCGCGTCCGCCCCAGCACTTTGGGCAGCCTTTGCCACCTCGGTAATGTCTGTGACGTTTGGGCTCAGCTTCACGAACACCGGTATTCTCACGCGACCCTTCACCGCGTGAGTGACCTCAGCGACGACCTTTGGCCGCTGGCCAATCTCGACCCCGACTTCCCTCACGTGGGGGCAGGAGACGTTCAGCTCCACTGCTATTGCACCACCTTTCTCGCCCATTGCTGCCGCTGCGGCAAATTCCTCCGCGTCGAAGCCGAACACACTTGCAATAACCGGAACGCCCGCCTTTGACGCGGTCTCAACCTCCTCCCGCATCTCCTCCATACCAGGGTTGGGAATCCCGAGAGCGTTGAGAAAGCCGCCTTGAACCTCAATGAATGATGGATTCCTATAGCCCTCTCTGCCTTTCACATTGAATGACTTACTGACAACGGCCCCCGCTCCAGCCCTGCTGGCCCGAATCATAATCTCACCCGAGACCCCAAGGATTCCGGAGGCCAAGATTGTCGGGTTGGGGAGCTTTATACCAGCAAACTCAACCGAGAGGTCAGGTCCCAAATGGCTCAGAGACAGAGCAGAATCGCTTCGCTAATTATCTTCGCGCCCCCAGCCTATCCTAGTACATTATCCCCGTCACGATCGGGAGAGGACCTTTGAAGGCATATCTGATAGATTCGCCAGCAGGACTGTTTCTAGTCGACAAGACTGGCAAGCTTACAGAGAAATCACTCTTTCCACGCAACCCAAGCGATGCCGCCATTCAACTGAAACAGGTCCAAGACGGCATTTTGCCCGAGTCGTCATCTGCATTTGGTCGCAGACTCTCGGAACTAGAGCTCGAAACTGTAACGGTGGATACAGAGCCTCTCGCGACACTTGCAAGGTCATTCGTCAGAGGAGAAATTGTGCAGAGCGAGAACGACCCCACAATTTCCAAGCTTCGAAACCGGCTACCATCGATTCTTGTACGTCTCAGGATAATAGAATCCAAAGATGAGTACGAGCAATTCGTAAGAGATGTCTCACTCGAACTCGCCAAGACTGCCATCGCGGAAGTGGCCACAAAGCGTGATCTCTACGCCATCCAGACCGTCCGTGCCATAGAAGATCTGGACAAAATCTTGAACCTACTCGCGGGTAGGGTGAGAGAATGGTACGGGCTTCACTTTCCCGAACTGGATCGCCTCGTAGAGAAGCACGACACCTACATTCGCCTAGTCGAGAGCCTCGGTTCACGGGAATCGTTCACCCAAGATTCCCTCACCAAACTGGGAATACCCCAAGAAAGAGCCACGGAAATATCCGAGTCCGCAAAGAAATCCTCAGGAGCCCAGATATCATCCCCAGATTTGGAATGGCTGCAAGAGGTCTGCAGAACCGTCTCGGAACTCTACGGAACCCGAGAAGCTGCTGAAAAATACACGGACAAAATCATGGAAGAAGTTGCGCCGAACATGACGACAGTGCTGGGCGCAGTCCTATCGGCCAAACTCATCTCTATGGCTGGAGGTCTAGAAAATATTGCGAAGATGCCTGCTAGCACCCTCCAAGTGCTTGGCGCAGAAAAGGCCCTCTTCAGGACGATCAAAACTGGCGCGCGACCCCCGAAGCATGGAATAATCTTTCAGTATGGACCAATCCATCAATCCCCGAAATGGCTTAGGGGAAAAATCGCCAGGGCCGTCGCCGGGAAGCTCGCCATAGCTGCGCGGATGGACGCCTTTGGAGGAGAGAACAGAGGAGAGCGTCTAAAGGCATCGCTCGAAAAGAAGATCGTAGACTTGAAGGGACGTTATCAAGGACCACCCCGCCATAGGGAGCATGGAAAACCGTGGAGTCAACCCTCACAAGAAGTTCAAAGGGATATACACGGTGGCCAGAGAGGGAAAGGAACGACTGGCTACGCGCAGCCTGACTCCCGGGACTACCGTCTACGGCGAGGACATCATAAGGATAGACGATGAAGAGTTTAGGGTCTGGGACCCTTTTCGAAGCAAGCTAGCCGCCGCGATTCTTAAAGGACTATCAAAAGTTCCAATTGCTCCAGGTAAGAAGGTTCTGTACCTCGGAGCTGCGAGTGGCACCACAGCCAGTCATGTAAGCGATATCGTAGGAGAAAGAGGGAGAGTGTATTGCGTAGAATTCGCGCAGAGATCATTTCGAGACCTCATTAACAACACATCGAAAAATCGGCGCAACATGACCCCGATATTTGGAGATGCCAGATTTCCTGGACGATATCGGAGCGTTGTCCAGGCCGTTGATACCATCTACTCCGATGTTGCCCAGCCCGATCAGGCAAGAATCCTTTCAGAAAACATCAACATGTATCTCGTAGACAAAGGAGAATTTTTGATGGCCGTAAAGGCTCGGAGCGTCGACGTTTCGAAAGACCCCGCAACGATCTTTCGCCTGGAGAAGCAAGTTCTCGAAACGAAGGGCCACACCATAACAGAGATGGTTAGACTCGACCCATTCGAACATGACCACTGTATGATCCTCGGAGCCATATAGGGGGCGTTGGTTGCTGGAACGAGACAGATTCACTGACGTGGTGCTTCGAGACGAGCTGAGACGGCTAAACTCTCACCTCCCAAAGATCAGAAGAACCCTGCAAGAGCTTCTAGCTGATAATTCCCCGAGTGTTTCCTCGGTCTCTGGCGACACGATAAGAATGAAACCCGAGGAGCTGAAGGAATTGGCCGTCTCCCTCCCCAACATCGCGCCTAACAGGGTTAGGCTCCCCTTGGTACTCCTCAGAAGGAGGGACCTGGGATCAGGCGCCTTCACTGTCCTCGGAGACCCTTACGAAGAGTACGCATTACTCCTACTTGCCGGGTCTTTCGATGGGACCTTTGAGGAGTTCAAGGAGCAGACACACCGCACTGCAACGATATACAAACCTCAGATCAGCCGCCTTCTCAGAAGATTCCATTCATTGATAGTGATAGGATTCGGAGGAGCGGGTCTGAATGAGTCATCACCCCATTATCCGGGAGAAACTTAAGCTATAGACCCGGACGGGGTCCGGACTAGGATCTCTTGGGAAAGCTTGCAATCCTACACGAGGCAATAATTCGTACTACGAATCGAGTGTAGAAGTCCACTTTCCGGCTGGCAGCCGCGGAACAGCTCTCAGTGGCTTGACTGAGGCCTTGATCTTCTTGCGCTTTACCGTCTTGTTCATACGGATATCCATATTGAACTGTGACGGATATGAAATATAACAGTTTCTGATCCCCGCTACCGGCCAAAAACAGTTGGTACCCATCGCAGAAAGGCGAGAGAAAGAGATCGGCCTAAGAATGCGAACCTCACCGCACATAGTGATATATTTCCAAGTCCGACAACTGGTTCTCGAGAACTACATCACAAGACAGAGTTTCCAAGGAGGGCCTGCCACGGTTCTCCTACTAGACTACTTCACCATATGGAGGACAGCCGCTCAAGCGTTGAGGGATCTCACCGGATACACTGAAGAATCAATAGTCGATTCCATTCGCAACCTTCGCGATCACGGCCTTCTGATCGCTGAGGATTCAGAGCAAGACAGACTAGAAAATAGATTTGCCAAGAAGTGGTTGTGGCCCAATGCGTCGCGCTACTATCATTTTGCGACAAAGCTTGATGAGCCATATTCTTCACCCGAAGAGATTAGGAACTACTACGAGAAGTATCTGAAGGGCACGAAACAGCCTGCTATCTACAAGACGTACCCTGAGCGTCCGAAGATCAGACTTCTTCCAGACTCCGGGGCCGAAGCACCGCTCTTCCAGACCCTCCGCCTTCGACACACGACAAGAGACTTTTCGGGAGGATCGATAAGCCTGAAACAGTTGTCTAGAATCATATACTACACCTGGGGAAAACTGTCGACGTACAAGACCCAAGAATTCGGCCACCTCCTCCACAAGGCCAGCCCATCAGCAGGAGCCCGCCACCCAATAGAATCCTACGCGGTAGTCAATAATGTTGAAGGCGTTCGCCGAGGGATCTACCATTATTCCGTGAAAGACCACTCCCTTGAACTTGTCAAGGCCGGCGACTTCAGAGAAAGATGCGTAACCTTCTCTGCAGGGCAGACATGGACAAGAAACGCCAGCGTCTTATTCTTAATGACCGCTGTTGTAGAGAGAACAGCCTGGAAGTATAGAATCCCGAGAGTCTATCGAGCCTTCCTACTTGACGCTGGACATATCTCCCAATCCTTTCTCCTAGTCTCGACAGCACTCGGACTTGGTGCATTCTGCATAGGAGTAATTTCCGACCTCTCGATTGAGAGAGAGCTGGGAATCGACGGTGTTAATGAAACAGCGATCTTCGCTGTTGGAGTCGGGTGTTCATCTAAGGAAAAAGGTGATTTCGAGAAGGGAGCCGAAGTACACTAGCCCACGTCTGTTTCATCCGGCCCTCTTAAACTGACCATTTTGGGCTCACTGAGGGAACTCAGGGTCCTGACGCCTTTTTCTACACCATTCCTCCGAGAATAACTCGATGACTACCCACAGAAAGATGAGACAATATCTCTAGGCAACTACCTTTTCTCGTGTCGAGAGTCCATTCGACACCTTCAACGCTTATCTACGCGATGAAACTCATTTACGACTGGTCTCTGCTTGCCGGATGATTCCATAGCCAGGCGAATAGTTCAGACCTCTCTGCGAATCCATGAAGATGATATGGTCCTAATCGAGACATGGCAACACACGATAGACCTAGCAAGCGACATTGCCCTCGAATGTCTCAGGACTGGAGCAAAGCCGTTAGTCACCTTGATGACGGATCGTCTCTGGTGGAAGGCCTTGGAAGAGATACCGGAGCAGTACATGCGCAAGACCCCTCGACACATGCTGAACGCGATCGAGAGTACAACTGTCTGGATCGGTCTCGGAGGACCGGAAGACCCTACGAGGTTCAGAGAAGTGCCTTCATCCCGCCTAGAGCCTTTATACGAGGGCGACAAGCCCGTGTTCGATAAGACCGTCGAGAGGAAAATCAGATCATTACAGGTTCTACTCGGTGATGTCACCCCACAGCGAGCCAGAGCCTACGGCTTCGACTACGGCCGATGGCTCAAGAGCACAGAGGAAGCAATACGAGTCGATTACCCGAAGATTACCGAGCTGGGAAAGAGGATCGCGAGTCGCCTCGAGCGCGGCTCAAGAGTTCATGTCACATCTAAGCTTGGCACAGATATCAGGTTCGACGTTAGCAAGAGACCGGTGCATGTTCAGGACGGGATCGTTGACGAGGAAGATATGGCTCGAGGGCTTGTCTCAACCCAGCTCCCGTCAGGAAAGGTCGAAGTCGCTCCGATTGAGACCTCTGGTCGGGGAACCGTCATGTTCGACACGCCTAGAGCATTGAAGGGACGTCTGATAGCCGACTTGCAGCTCATCTTCGAAAAGGGACGTGTCAGAGAATTTCACGCCAAGAAATACGAAGACGTCTTCCGAGAAGTGTTCGAGGCTACTCAAGGAGACAAGGACTCGATCGGCCACTTTGCAATAGGACTGAACCCCAAAATCGAACTCATCGGGTACCCAAGTGACGAGCTGGCACTCGGAACCGCCACCATCGGAATCGGCGCCAACAAGGGCAACGGCGGTCTAAACGACAGCAGTTTTGAATTCTCGGGGACACTTACCAAGCCGACCATCGACATCGATGGCACGGCTCTCATGGTAGACGGGAGACTGGTCCTCTAAGTCCTAAGACCCGTCCCAGACCCAATGCCAACACCTGTAGAGGGAAGCAGCGGACGAAACG
>VBBG01000232.1:0-1474 GCA_005882905.1 Candidatus Bathyarchaeota archaeon
CCGAGGAGTGTCGATAGGACGAGAACGGTTTCCCAGTTGAGAATGTACTTCGCAGTTGGGAAGGCTAGGCGAACCAACTGCTGCATGCTCAAGTTTGACTGGTATTCCTCAACTAGTCCAGCATAGAGGGCTGCTATGACCGAACTCTGTATGAACGCGAACAGCGCCCGCCTCATGTCTGATGTTGGCAGAGACCCTCTCGCAGGGTTTGCCAACTCCGTGTATCCTTCCAAGGCCTTCTCCTCAGTAGGAGCAGGGGAGATCCAAGGGACTGTGCAGATTCCTGCTCCGATAAGCACTAGAATCAGCCCAATTGATGTAAGAGAGAGGGCGAGGTAGGAATCGGTTTCCGAGGGGCCCAAGAATCTCGCATATTCACGGTCCAATAGTACCGTGATCCAGAGTGTGGCGCCGGTGATAATCCCCAATACTCCGACTAGAAGACTGTCTGGGCGGTGCTCTCTGGCCGAGCTGAAAATCGCGTCGACTCCTTTCTGCCCAAGTCTCTTCCGGGAAGAACTGGGCGACAAGAATTCGTCGGCTCGTTCTCGGGTAAAGGCTATAACAACATTTCCACCGTGAATCCTCGAACTGAGAGATTGGAAGAGCCGTTGAAAGGATTGATTCTCGCCGGAGGGTTTGCGACGAGGCTTCGGCCTCTCAGTTGCTCGAAGCCGAAACTCTTGTTTCCTATCGTTGGCACTCCTCTGATAGACTACATGTCTGACTGGCTCGACCGGGGAAATGTCGGGGAAGTGATACTTGCGGTTAATCATCTCTCAGACAAGCTTCGCATGGAAGTGGCGGCCCGGAAGATGGGGGATAGGATGGCGTTGTCCGTCGAGGAGACCCCGCTGGGAACCGGGGGACCCCTGCGACTGGCAGCGAGTATGATGCCCGGTAGGGAGCCGGTGGTTGTTGTCAACGGAGATATCGTGAGCGATATCGACCTGAACGGTCTGACCCGCGCCCATATGGCGAGCGGTGCCGAGGCCACGATCGCAGTCTTCTCGGTAGGAGACGCGAGGCCGTTCGGATTGGTCACCCTGGACTCTCGCGATCAGATCACAGGTTTCGAGGAGAAATCGCCGAAAGCTCAAGGTCCGGGATGGATAAACGCAGGAGTCTACGTCTTGAACCATAGTGTGATCGGAATGATTCCTGAAGGACGGGCGGTAAGCCTTGAACGGGAGATCTTCCCAGTCCTGGCGAACAGGATGAAGCTTAGGGGATGGAGGCATAATGGGTTCTGGTACGATATTGGAAAGATCAAGGATTACGTGGCGACCAACATGGACCTGTTGAAACGGGGCGACCAGTGGTTGCCGGATATGCGGAATGATATCTCTCCAGCAGTCGATGTCCAACAGCCGTCCCATGTAGGCGGTCATTGTGTAATAGCAAGGGAGGCCAAAGTGGGACCTTACGCGATTCTCTCGCCAAAGGTCGAGGTGAAGAGTGGTTCGATCATTCG
>VBBG01000232.1:1521-2390 GCA_005882905.1 Candidatus Bathyarchaeota archaeon
TGGTTATCGCCGAGCATTCAGTAGTGAAGCCCGGATCAATAGTTCTGAACTGACACAAGCTTTGGAAGAGGTATCTTGAAAGCAGCCCGTCTATTCGGAACCAATGGTATCAGAGCCGTTGCCGGGACCATTCTCAATGCCGATTTTGCCTACAGAATCGGGTCGAGTGTTGCAAGCCTATTCGAGGACAGGAGGATTCTGGTTGGATGAGACGGAAGAACCGCGAGAACTAAGCCTTCTGAAGGTGTTGTGGCTGGTATACTTGCGCACGGAAATGATGTTGAAGATTGTGGACAGACTACCACCCCTGGGCTCCAATTCCTGGTAAAACTAGCCGGGGATGCGGCTGGTGTGATGATTACTGCTAGCCACAACCCGCCCGAGTATAACGGGTTCAAGGTGGTCGACTCTGATGGAGTCGAGATCGCGCGTGACAAGGAGGAGACGATAGAAGGGCTGTTTCCGAGAAAATCCTGGAGGGTCAGCAAGAGCCCGGGGCAGAGGACGAATCCGCCTCAACCCCTCGAGCGTTACTTGTCGAGCCTTGGCACCTATGTTGCTAGGAAGAAAGTCGAGAAGCGAGTGACTGTCGTGGTTGATACTGGAAATGGGGTGGCAGCGTTGACGACGCCGGTCCTGCTTCGAAGGATAGGCTGTAGAGTGGTCACGATCAACGATAATATTGATGGGAGGTTCCCGGGTCGCACGTCGGAGCCTAGGCCAGAGAATCTTGGGCCTCTCGCCGCGGCCGTGAGGCAAGAGAAGGCTGTGTTTGGGGTGGCTCATGATGGCGACGGTGATAGGGCGATCTTCGTAGACGAGACGGGGGCGGTTCATTCCGGCGACAAGAGTCTGACATTGATTGAGGA
>VBBG01000033.1:0-13263 GCA_005882905.1 Candidatus Bathyarchaeota archaeon
CTACACCACAATCGACAACCATTGAATAACGCCATCTAGTCGCGTTTTTATCAATCCAAGTCATCCCACGCCTGAGAACGTTCTTTGGCTCAAGATTCCCGTCTCAGCCCACGACTATCCAGGCTGAAAGAAACACTCTCGACAAAACACCTCTCCGGAACAGATGAGAACGTACAGGCTGTCGTAGCCGTTCTCCTCCAAGAAGAGACATCTTCTGATCTGAACATTCTCCTCATACATCGAGCAGAAAGAATCGATGACCCTTGGTCCGGTCAAATCGGGCTTCCCGGAGGAAGGATCACACGGTCAGACCCCTCGGCAAGGGCCGCGTTGAGGCGAGAGGTCAGCGAGGAAATTGGCCTAGACTTGGACAAAGATGGCGATGAACTCGGAACCCTGAGTCTCGGCTCGCCCATGAGACGTCTTGAGATGAAGGTCCAGCCCTGGGTCTATGGACTCCGCCACCGGCGTGAGGTCAGGACTGGACCAGAGGTTCAAGAAGCCTTCTGGGTTTCGCTCGCTCGACTCCCTTCCCTCAGAACTACAACGGAGATCGAGATCGGAGGCACCCGTCGGGGTGTAGAGGCTTTTCTAGTAGACGGCAGGGTTGTGTGGGGCTTCACACACAGGGTCTTAGAGGAGCTTCTGTCAGTTCAAGACGAAAACTGATTACTAGGACACATGAGCCATGGGAAGAGTCAACGGATCAGCCGCAACCATGGGCTCCCTTCTGGAATAGCCGCGCAGATCGAGGGTAACTCTCACGAATCCCAACCGCCTCAGCTCCCCATCGACATCATCCATAATCCGTTCGTCAAAGAAGAGCTTCCTCTCCTCGGGAGACACCTCAATCCTTGCTAGCCCATCGCTGTATCTAACCCTCAGATTCTTCGTCCCGGTCAACCGCTTGATGCGCAATTCGGCTTGCCCAATCATTCTGAGCTTGTCGGAGGTAATCCCCTCACCGTGTGGAATGCGTGACGAGAGACAAGGCATTGCCGGCTTGTCCCAGACTGGCAATCCGAGTATTCGAGCCGACTCTCTTACATCAGCCTTGGAAAACGAGGCGAGGAGCAGCGGGCTGATCACTCCCGCTTCCTGAGCAGCTTTGAGGCCTGGGCGATCGTCTCCGATGTCGTCAACATGGGTGCCGTCAAGAATCGATTCGAAGCCTAGACCATCAGCGAAATTTCGCAGTTCAGCATACAAAGTCTCCTTGCAGTAATAGCACCGATTGGCAGGATTAGAGAAGTAGTTGGGGTTCCGCAACTCATCAGTTTGAATGGTCACGTGCCGAATGCCTATGAGCCTCGCTGTCTCCTTCGCGATTTCAAGCTCTTCAGGTGGAAGCGATTCAGACACTCCGGTGACAGCGACTGCAGACTTGCCGAGAGCCTTCTGGGCCAAGAGCGCCACTAGGGAGCTGTCAACGCCGGCCGAGAGCGCGACCACTGCTCCTCTCAGCAGCCGAATTAGCCCGGTGGCTTCCTCAATCTTTTCTCGGATTCTCGGAGCAGCTGGTTCGATCATGTCGCAGAGAAATGATTGAGCATTGTAATTTAACTGTGTAGAAACAGATGGTTTCATGGTCGCCAGCCGAGACTTGGTCAGGTTTTCCAACACTCAGCTATCGAAGAGACCCAGCAGCCTTCTTGCTATAGAGAAATTGCGAGATCTCGCCAGGCTAGATGTTGGCCGGGAAGTGCGTAAGGGACTGCCAGAGGTAATTCTAGCGGAGGGAAAGGACGCTCAAGAGGTCGCAGAGATTGTCGAAGCTATGGTCAAACGAACTGGGCGAGCGATAGTGAGCAGAGCCAACACGAACCATCTCAGAAAGATTCGCGCCCGTCGAATATCAAACGTTCGAGTCAAATTCTTCCCAAAGTCGGGAATGATAGTGATCAAACGCGGCTCTTACGAGTTCAGAAGCAGCGGGGGCAGAGTTGGTCTCTTGACCGCCGGCACGTCGGACATTCCGATAGCTGAAGAGGCTAGAATCATCGCGGATGAAATGGGCTGCGAAACTCGCGGATTCTATGATGTAGGCGTCGCGGGACTCCATAGGCTATTCAAGCCCTTAACGAAACTGCTTAGATGGGATGCGGACGTCATTCTCGTCATCGCTGGAAGAGAGGGAGCCCTCCCAACAGTCGTTGCAGGCCTGGTTGACGTGCCAGTAATTGCCGTTCCAACCTCCCACAACTATGGATTCGGCGACCGGGGAATAGCAGCCCTGGCCGCAATGCTACAATCATGCTCCCTCGGGCTCGCAGTCGTCAATATTGACAGCGGTGTGGGCGCCGGCTCGATCGGTGCCCTAATCGCAAATAGAGCGGCAAAAGGTCGACGAGGAAGGACAGGAGCCTAGAACGTTGGGTGTTGACCTTGGAGATCTTATTCCTAGACAAAAGACGGGTCTGGATGAACTGTCAGGCAAGACGTTCGCGGTAGACGCCTACAACGCTCTATACCAGTTTCTCGCCATAATCCGAGGGCCGACCGGGGCGCCTTTGATGGATAGGCAGGGCAGAGTTACTAGCCATCTAAGCGGCCTTCTCTACAGAACCACCAATCTTGCTGAGCGTGGAATCCGTCTCGTCTACGTATTCGACGGCATCCCGCCAACCCTCAAGGAGACCGAGATTAAACGACGGCGAGCTGTCAAAGAAGAGGCGATCATCAAGTACGAAGCGGCGGTCACACGAGGCGAGGTTGCCGAGGCCAAGCGATTCGCTCAGGCAACAGCCAGTCTCAAAGACATCATGATCGATGATGCCCACAGGCTCCTTGACTATCTCGGAGTACCATACGTACAAGCTCCTTCAGAAGGAGAGGCTCAGGCAGCCTACATGACAAGCAGGGGAGACGTGTGGGCAGCAGTAAGCCAAGATTATGATTCACTATTGTTCGGTGCCATTAGACTTGTTAGAAACCTGGCTATTACTGGAAAGAGAAAGCTGCCTATGAGAGAGGCCTATGTCCAAGTGGACCCGGAGATGGTTGAGCTAGAGAAGACATTGGACGCACTCGAACTCACCCGAGAACAACTGATAGACCTAGGGATATTGATCGGTACCGACTTCAACCCAGATGGATTCAAAGGGATCGGGCCTAAAACAGCACTCAAGCTTCTGAGAGAGAACAGGAGCATTGAACAGATAGCGTCAAAGAATCCCGAGTTCAAGACGCCACCTAACCTGCAAAGAATACGACAGATATTTCTCAAACCTGAAGTAACAGCTCACTATTCCCTCCGCTGGACCGAACCTCAAGCCGAGAACCTCGTTCGATTCCTCTGCGGAGACCGCGACTTCAGTGAAGAGAGGGTGAGGACCGCCGTAGAACGAATGAAAAGAGCTCCAGTCACGAGCCAAGGCAAACAGACTCTTGAATCCTTCTTCAGCAACGGACAGACGAAGCAGAGACAAAGCCCTGAAGCGTTCTTATCCCATCCTTGAGCCGGTGCGTGATAGCTTGGCACACAGAAAGACCGTCCTTGCGACCGGGGTCTTCGATCTCCTTCACATCGGCCACGTCAGGTTTTTGGTAGAAGCCAAGCGGAGAGGCGGACCAAGAGCACGACTAGTCGTAGTAGTTGCCCGGGACCGAACAGTGCTCAATCGAAAAGGACGGAGGCCTATCCTACCGGAGCATCAGAGGAGGGAACTAGTCGCTTCTCTTAGAGCCGTAGACAGCGCCATTCTGGGCCATCAGAGCTTCGACATGCTCGGAATCTTGAACGAAGTGAGACCGGACATTATCTGCGTCGGTTATGACCAGCAGGAGATCAAAAAGGCGGTTAGGAACATCATAAAGACCGCGGGGCTAAGCATCCCGGTTGTCCAGATTCCCAAGTTCGGTCCGGACAGTCTGAACAGTAGTACCAAGGTCAAGGACAGAGTGGCAAAGGAATGGGCGAACGATGATTAGCCCTCGAAGGGCACTCTGACATCGACAGCATCGCCATCCTTTAGATGCAAGCGTTTTCTCAGATTCTCCCGGGCGATGATCTCGATCACGTCCTCCTTGTAGTGGGCCCGGATGGGAACGACTATTGCTCCTCGCACCTTTTGGTCAACAATGGCCCTGTAGCATCTTGCTCCCCCGTAGGTTCGCTCCTTGTCGGCAAATCCCTCGATGTCCACGAACGGATAACTGTCCAGCTCTCGACGTTGGCTCATGCTTTCCTGGGCGACCCGGAGGTTTAGGGTTCCGGGAAAAGGGTCCAAATCGAGCTTGGACTTGAATTGTCTCCTGTAGCCCTCCATGCTCATGTAGTAGGAGCCCTCCGAGAGACCCGAGAAAACGACGGCCTTCATCACAAGCTCCCTCTTCGGAGCCTCAAAGACATGCTTGAGAACCCGGTACATTTCTGTCAGATTGGCGAGACCCTCTTTCGTTATTTGTACGCGTTGAACTCTCCCCTCCCCTGATCGCACTATCAAGCCCTGCTTTTCCATGTCGATCAGTCTACGGGACGCTGTCTGCTGGGACAACCCCAAGCCCTTGGCGACTAATCCCGTGCTCAAGGCCACTTCTCTCTCATGCGCTCCCATTTCCACTAGTTTGTAAAGGGCCATGAGGTGAGCGGCTTTCAGAGGTCAGGGCTCCCTTTCATACGTACAGAGTCGAGGTGTGCTTGTCTCAGCGGTAGAGGATGACTGTTAACCGTACAGTCTTCGGTCAGTCGAACGGCAGTTTCAAGGGATATCCTATGCCCCACGCTGACATAGAATTTCTTGCCGTTATCCACAGATATTATCCTGCCTATGTCCCGGCCGTCTGGATCGACTATGCTCTCCTTCTGAGGCTTCCCATACAGGAGAGACTTGGCCACGCCAACGGTAGGTTTTTCCACCGCCAATCCGAAATGGCTTGCTAAACCGAATCTTCTGGGATGGGCAACTCCTTGTCCATCGACAAAGAAGACATCAGGGGTCAACCGTAGTTTTCGCGCAATACTAACCAGGAGAGGACCTTCACGGAAGCCGAGGAAACTTGGGATGTACTTCTGGTTCGCTGTTTCTTCCGCACTGGCCTTCTCCACAAACCTCTTCTGCTCAGCGTCCCAGACCACCGCGGCAACAAAGGCAGACTCCCCGTCGTAGGCTACATCCATCCCACACATGAGCCGAGGTTTGAAACCGGAGTTATCGACAGGCACAACCTTGGATGCCATGTCTCTTTGTAACGAGGTGGCTTGAGCTATGGATTGGAAACGGAAGAGTTCGTCAATCTTCAATTCTTTGAACGGGATCCCAATCGTTTATCGAGTCTGTTCAGCGCCTCTTCAAGAGAGAAGCGCCGCACTTCTGTGACAACATCGCCTCTCGTAGACTCGATTATCCGCCGGGCGGCGTCCATCTTGACCCTGAATGTGGGAACGATCGAGGTATGGTCCAAGGTTTGCAGATCATCGTAGATCCCTTCCATCCCATCAAGGAGTTTTTCTGCTTTTTTCACGTCTCCTCTTCGAAGACAGTTTAGGGCCATTCGGCGAAATTCGCCGATCGCGTCCAAGAGTCCAAGAATGTAGCTCCTATGATCAGACCTTAGCTCTGAAATTGATGGGATCCTGTCGGTTTCGGCAAACGTTCGAAGGGTCGTAGCCTCCACGTACTCTTGAAAGGCGACGACCACTCCTTGAGAAGTCTTAAACTCTGAGAAATGGTTTGACAGTGAGTCGATCTTGTTCAGGGTTTGTTCGACCTTGGCGATCCCGTTTGCCGCTGAGTCCAGATCGCCCCGATGAATGTCTAGGATTGTCGACCCAGCGAGCCTGGTTGCAGCCCTTGATAAGCTCAAGATCTCCTCCCGAACTTCATCAAAGCGCGTCAGTTGTTTCTGAATAGTGGCGAGGTCTTTCTTGTTCAGCACGAAAGTCAGCCGACGACTGTCTGAGGGCGGATAATATAACGGAGTTTCTCGCTGGCGTCTATCTGAGCTTTTCTGACTCTTCCTTTATCCCATCGTGCGTTATGATCATGAGGTCGACACCGTCGCCGCTCGAAATGTCCCGGGCGATGGCCGACCTTATCGCTCTAAGTATCAGAGGCTTTGCCTCTTCAACGGACAGCCCCTCGCGATATTCCGACTCAAGGACTCCCATCGCGATTTCTGCGCCGGTACCAACTGCTGCGAACTTGTCCCCCAGAACCGAGCCTATTGGGTCCAGGACGAACAGTTCGGGATTGCCATCGTCAATCCCCGCGATTATTGTCTGTGCCAGGTAAGGAAACAGCCGCCTGCTCGAAAGCAACGAAGCGAAGAGCTTCGCTGTATTCTTCACCGTACCAGACCTCCCACGCTCATAACGGAAGATACTCATGTAGGCATTAGCCTCTCGTGCAAGAACCTGCATATCCCCGATTATTCCCGCACAACCAACTCCAATATTGTCCGTAATCTTGAAGACCTTCTTGGCAACCTTGCTCATTACAAAAGTACCATACGAATATCGTCGCTCCGAGGCGAGTATCGCCCCATCCTTACAAACAACTCCGACCGTTGTCGCGCCCGGCATGAATCCCTCTTCACTCATGAGTTTCACTGAATCGCGGGTGCGGTGCCCTGTTGCTATAAATGTAGCGTCGACCGCAACCTTTCAATGTCTCCTAGAAGGAAGCGCGCCTATACCGCGTCACGATCTCGAAGCTTTCGTAGTGGACGATCTCCTACTCCGCGAGGCACATAGGGACGGCTCCAATCTACTGGTCCCACAGTAAATCGGTACTGAAACCTTCCGAGCACGATATCCCAAGACCAGCTGAAAAAGTCGAAACACTCGTCCCACTCCTCCCCCTCCACGAACCCTGAATGAGCAAGACTAACTTTGACGAGACCCCCACTCAGAACCTCTTCAAACAGAACGTCGACACGTGTGCGTACTCTTCGCACATTCGGAAACTTTGGTGGTGCAAGAAACTCGAACGCGAGACTCCTTGGAGGATCGATACTCAAGACCCTGCAACCTTCGGTTCCCTGAAATCCTCTCGGAGCCTTCAAGTCAAAGAACAGCTCGTAGAACCCTCTCACCTTGGGCTCAATGTTCGCCTGGGGCGCAAAGAAGCTGGTTACTCCTTCAGAGGTGGTCCAGCTCTGCCAAACAGTCTCTAGAGGGACTGACGTGACCGTCTGTTTTTGAATGACTCTCGATGAGGCGCTCAGGGTCATCGGTGTTTTCGCGCTTGAACGGAAATTGTCTGGATTTAGACCTACGCTCCAGCCCTCAATTCGGATCGGACAAGTTGATATCGGAGATTTCCAATATCGACTGAGATGCGCGAGCACCCGCTCCGGTCGTTACTGTCGCGCCTGCTTCGTGGACCGGGAAACTCCTCTCAGATCGAGCTGGTCTATAGACACCGTGGGGCTCCTGACGATCAAATAGGCATCAGAGTTTCGACCATCTCTCGCCTTGGCAAGGGATGGTTCATGTTAGAGGACGGCGACACTCAGATTCCGTACCATCGAGTGCTATACGTCAGAGATTTGGCGTCAGGCGCGACTCTTTGGGAGAAGCGACAACCTGGCTTGGCTTTAGGCCGAGCCCTCTGACTCTCAGCCTGCCCGGCTTTCCCAGCTCGCCAACCTGGTCGAAGGGTACCCCCGTGACCCATTCAGCCACCTTCACATTTGTCAGAGTATGCTGAGTGATTTGAGATACTGAAACATCAGACACTCCATCGGCCAGTGCCAGGTAGGGGACGATCATATCTCCCATATGTCTATCCAGAAAACTTCTGCTTTCGATTTCCTCGACGAGTCGCTGTCCTGCGACCTGCCCTACCTCTTCAGCGCGTCTACCTCTCTCGCCTAAACAGTCGCCTCCCAAGATGGCGCCAGCCTCTGCTCTCGCGCATAGGACTATTCCAGTGCCAGGACCCAGATGAGCGCCATCCTCTGAATTCTCAATCTCGATTTCAGGATTCGGCAATCCACGGTCCTTAATCACCTGAACCGCGGCCCACGCCTGTCTCTCGGCCACGTGTCTAGGCAGTTTTACTGCATGGCTTACCCCAACGATCAGACTGATGCTCCCCCTCTCCACGCGCTCAATCGGCTTCAATGGTCCAGATGGAGTCGAGCTGACTCTAACAATTCCCCCGCCTCTCGGATAGTGTCCACGGTTGGTGACCTTGAGTGACATCGTGAATCCCATGTTTCCAAGCACAGGGATCGTGATCAGCCTGAGATAGTCGATCGGAGGGCTCCAATTCACGTCCGTACCACCGCGAACTTCTATACTCATCTTCCCAGGAGCGAATGGAAGAAGAGGCATCAGGGCCTGCAAGACCAAGGTAATGCTACCAGCGGTTCCGACATCGAAACTGAAAGAACCTCCTTCAATCCGACCGGGTCTGAAGACGAACTCGGTTGACCCGATATCCAGACCTTGGGAAGAAGCGTTGCATATAGTTTCAAGAGCTTTGGCGCCTGTGAGGTGCTGAGCTTTCAAGCCAGGCTCGGACCTTCCCGCCCTAATATTGAAGATGCGAACCTCCTTTCCCAAGACTCCTGAAAGCGCCAGGCAGGATCGAAGAATCTGTCCACCACCTTCGCCGAAACTACCGTCTATCTCAAGCATTTTCTCGGACTCAGCCGACCTCACCCTTAAAGAGAGCTTTCGAGCTGGCCGAGTTCAATCTTGGAGGAGTTCAAACTTTCAACGGAGTTGTCTCGAAACAATTGGTTCGGTTGCCTAACCGACGAACGAGACAAGCTGGTCGCGTCGGCCTTCGGAGCCAGCTCAAAGATGGTTCGGGCGTACCTCGCTGACTATTTGAGAAAAATCAGTGCTGTTGAGCCGACGCTAGGGAAGCATTACCTGACACATGAAATGGTTCGTCTATTCGACGGGCACAGCATCTCACGACCCGTTACGCTCAACACGGATATGATCTCGAAATTTCAGCGACGCGTATACCGGGTCCTTGAACAGATCCCCAGAGGCAGGGTGACAACCTACGGCCTCATATCAAAGCATCTAGGATCTGCACCGAGGGCCGTGGGTGGAGCCGTTGCTTCGAATCCATGGCCTCTTTTCGTCCCCTGCCAGAGGGTTGTCAATGGCGACCTAACGATAGGCAACTATGGCTTGTGTGGTAGTCTCGATCGAACGGGGACGATCACGAAGCAAAACTTGTTAGATCGAGAAGGCGTGCCAATTCGTGGTAGTCAAATCGATCAAAGAGTTCTCTGGAATCCGACGGAGAAAACCGATTGACCACGGGGCTCTACGTTGGACGCTTCCAACCGTTTCACCTAGGCCATTTACAGGCAGTGAAGTATATTCTTGGAAGAGTCGACGAGCTGACTATGGTGGTGGGCAGCGCCCAGCATAGCCATACCATCGACAACCCGTTTACTGCCGGAGAGCGAGTTACAATGATACGATTAGCTCTCAAGGAGGCAAGAATCCCAGCGGACCGCTATACTGTAATTCCTCTCCCAGACGACGAGTTTCACAAAGTATGGGTCTCTCACCTATTATCGCAGACTCCTAGCTTCGATGTTGTTTACACTAACGAGCCGCTAACATTCAGACTTCTAAAGGAAGCAGGACTCAGGGTCGAGCGGATTCCGATGTTCAACCGGAGAACGTTCACAGCGACGGAGGTCCGAAGAAGATTATTGAAAGGAGGCCGCTGGCAAGAACTCCTTCCGAAATCTGTCGCTCGATACTTGAAGGAGATCGATGGCGACGAGCGCTTAAGAGACATATCGAAGAGTGACAAACCTAGCTAAATCGAATCTCCAGACGATCCATATGCTTTACCCGAAGCCTTTCAGCCGCACTCGCCTCTCTCATCGCGAGTTCTAAGTAGCCCTGGCTTCCTAACAGGATACCGAGCTGATCGGATGGGATATCGAAATACGACTTCGTAACCAGACCTTCTTGCTGTCCTTCGCCTCTGCCCGCCGAGATCTTGAAAGATGCTCCTTGTCGAAAACCGAACTGTTCTACGTTGGGTGTGGAAATATTGGTCACGACATTGCCGAAAGAATCGACGTAGAGCACGCTACAAGTTATCAGATTCTTCGAAAAACTCGCATCTGGAACGTCCAGCTTTACAATAGCTGCAAGCTTCGCTCCCACCTCACTCGGCTCTCGTCCTTGAGCAATTTTGGCGGCTGTGTAGACAAATACGTCTCTCCCGTGAAAAGTCGAGGAGACTCTATCCCTACTGAACTGGCTATTCTGTATCCTGTATGCCGCTTGGAAGCCTAGCTTGTGGGCAGTCCTGGCAAGAAGACCGTTGTCAGGACCTACCAAGACGCCCCGTTCACAAACGACAGCGATTGGGAGTCTTGATCCGCCGACGCCGGGATCCACAACAGCAACATGTATCGATCCATCCGGGAAGAAGGGCGCTGTGGTCTCCAGTAGATACGAGCCAACACCGATGTTGTGTTTCTCAACTCCGTGAGAAATGTCGATAATTTCTGCTCCAGATGCCGTCGAGCGGATCACGCCCTTCATCTGCGCGACGTAAGGATCGCTTAGACCAAAGTCTGACAGCAGAGTTATCACCACCAAGATCTTTTCTGCCAAGGCCGAGAGCTAAGCCTTAAAAGAACCAGTCCTCCGGTCGCGCTCAACATCCAGTTGGGTTACTCTGTGAGTGAGACCCAGAAACTAATCATGCTGCCGGGTCCCACCAACGTTCCCCCCAGAGTCATGAGGGCGATGCTGAAGCCCCTCATAGGCCATAGGGGCCCAGAATTCAGACAGTTAATGTCGCAGGTTCTTACAAAGACCAAGAAGGTATTCGAGACCAAAGGGGACCTATTCGTCCTCACAACCTCGGGAACTGGAGCAACCGAATGCGCGCTACAGAATATCACAGATGATGGAGACAAGATCATAATCAACGTCAACGGCTTCTTCAGCGAACGACTCGCCGAAGCCGTCAAAGCCTATGGAGGTACGCCGGTCACGATTAACTCAGAATGGGGCAAAGCACCGCGTACAGACGACTTTAGGAAGACCATTAAAGCCAACCCTGACGCAAAGGCGTTGGCAGTTGTCTACAACGAGACTTCCACCGGCGTGACCGTGAGGAGCCTCCAAGAACTTGGTAAGCTCTGTGCCGACGAGGACATTCTCCTCATAGTCGATGCCATTTCGATCCTCGGCGGAGACAAGCTGCCCGTCGATGATTGGAGCGTCGATATGTGTGTGACAGCGAGCCAGAAATGCTTGATGTGCCCCCCCGGACTATCCTTCGTGACCGTCAGCCAGAAGGCCTGGGAGAAGATCGAGTCTAAGAAGCATCACCGGTCCTTCTACCTGGACCTCCCCATGTACAGGAAATTCCTGGAGAGCGGCTACACACCCTTCACCCCTGCGGTATCGCTCTTCTACGCACTCAACGAAGCCTGCGACATGATTCTGGAGGAAGGACTGCAATCACGATACGAGAGGCACAGAATATGCGCAGAAGCGGTTTACAACTCGATGGAGGACCTCGGACTAGACCTGATGGCGGAAGCAGAATCGCGATCCCACACTGTGGCCGCCGTGGCGTGCCCAGAAGGCATAGACGACGGGAAGTTGCGAGAACTGATACGGATAAAATATGGGATAGACCTGGGTGGAAGCCTAGAGAGATGGAAAGGAAAAATGTTCCGAATTGGAGTCATGGGCAACGTTGGATCTCCAGAGATAATGTCGACCGTAAGCGCGATAGCCTCCGCCTCTCATGACCTTGGCTTCAAGGCAAATATTGCAGAAGCGTTAGAGGCGGCACGGAAGACATTGGCAAGACTTCCCGCGAGGATGAACTGAGACTATGCCGGTGAAACCGGGCGACTTCCTATTGGTCAACTTCACTCTCAAAGTGAAGGAGAGCGGAGAAACCGTAGACACTACCTACGACGCGGTCGCAAAAGACGCTCGTCTTCACAGAGAAGACTCAACGTACGGGCCCCGGTTTATCATACTAGGCGAAGGCTGGTTGCCGAAAGGCCTTGAAGATTCTCTGGTCGGAGTTGATATCGGAAAGCAAACCACGGTAGAATTGCCTCCGGAGAAAGGCTATGGAGCAAGAGACCCTTCGAAGATGAAGCTTGTGCCTCTGAGACGCTTTCGCGACAAGGAAACCCCACTTCCTGGGGAACGGATCGAACTTGACGGGAGACCTGCGGTCGTGCGAGCAGTTGGCGCCGGTCGAGTCCAGGTCGACTATAACCATCCTCTTGCCGGCCGAACCCTGATCTATGACGTCTCGGTCGAGAAAGTGCTTGAGGATGAAAACGAAAAGATCCTTAATGTGATCTCGGTCCGTATTCCGGAGGTCGACAAGACGAAGTTCGGCCTCGAGAAAAACAAAGCTGAGCTAACGATAGATGTGCCGGAGGAGGCCTTCTACCTTAGCGGATTGCAGGTAGCCAAGAAAGCAGTCACTTCTGACCTCCAGAAATATTTTCCGGACCTAGACACAATATCATTCCGCGAAGTCTTCAAGAGAACAACCCCCAAGACCGAGACACAACCACCGACGGAAACCCCCGGACCAGCGAAGCCGGCAGAGAAAACGGAGGAGAAACAAATCCCTGCCGAACCGGAGAAGCCCCCTTCTCAACCCGCGCGACGGCGAAGAACACCCGCGGCAAAACGACCAACCTCGAAGGGTCCGGAGAAGCGAGCCATGATGGGATCGGAAAGCCAGCGATAGTATGATTCACGCACACCACAAACGTTTTTTAACAGATAGAAGGATGGTCACGGCAATCTTTCCGTCTTCTCGGGAAGGGTCCTTGACAATATCCAACTAGGAGACAGTTAAAGTCGGAAATACAAAGGGCGAGAAAGCTGCAAGTCCTGAAGGGGACGACCACCATCGGAGTCGTCTGCCATGACGGTATCGTCCTGACCACTGATACGAGGGCGACGATGGGATCGTTCGTCGCGCACAAACATGCAAAGAAAGTCTACCGGATCGACCAGCACATAGCAATGACGATTGCTGGAGTCGTGGGAGACGCGCAGGCAATAGTTGAGATGCTCAGAGCGAACTCTGCTCTCTACAGACTCGATCTCGCTCGGCCAATCCCGATCAACTCTGCTGCCAGACTGGTCTCCAACGTCCTTTTCCAGTCAAGATACTATCCGATGGGAGTCCAAGCATTGATTGGTGGGGTGGACGATTCTGGAGGCCACATCTTCATGCTAGATCCGCTCGGCAGCATGATGGAGGAAAAGTTCGTCTCTACCGGCTCTGGCTCACCGGTAGCGTATGGTGTCCTTGAGTCGGAGTG
>VBBG01000033.1:13338-22518 GCA_005882905.1 Candidatus Bathyarchaeota archaeon
CTACACGCGTAGACTCGTCCCCGACAACCTTCAACGTATCACGTAACCAGAGTAGCGTAGAGGAATGACTAGAACATACAACGATGTAAGCGCGAAGATACGCGAAACAATAGTAGAACATATGCCGAAGGACGCAGAGATTACAAGAATCGAGTTCGAAGGACCAAGACTGGCAATATACGTCAGGAACGTCAACCTGCTTTCTGAACAGAGCTACGTAGTAACCGAGATCGTGAACCTGCTCCACAAACGGATAGTCATACGATCGGACCAGTCTATACGGCTGCCAGAGAGAGAAGCGGAAGGCTACATCAGAAAACTCATCCCGACAGAAGCCGAGGTCACAGGGATAAACTTCGACCCGAGCCTCGGCGAAGTTGTAGTAGAGGCCAAGAAACCAGGAGTCGCCATAGGCAAAGAAGCCTCGGTCCTACAACAAGTCGTCAAAGAGACGAGGTGGCGGCCCAGAATCCTCCGCGCACCACCGTTACACTCCAAGATCATCTCCAGCACACGCCACATACTACACACCGAGAGCGAGGAGAGGAGCCGGATTCTCCGTGACGTGGGGGAGAGAATCTTCCGTCCCACGTTCAGCAAGGCAGGCTACGTCCGCCTCATCACGCTAGGCGCGTTCCGGGAAGTAGGTCGAGCTGCAATGCTCATCCAGGCAGGCGACAGCACCGTTCTCCTGGACTGCGGGATAAACCCTGGAGCCCAAGACCCGTCCCATGCATATCCCCGATTTGACGCTGACGAGTTTGATCTTGAGAAGCTCGATGGTGTGGTAATCTCCCATGCCCACCTCGACCACTGCGGAATACTCCCGTTCCTCTACAAGTATGGATATGATGGACCGATCTACTGTTCAGAACCCACACAGGTCCTTATGACACTCCACCAGCTCGACTACCTCGACGTGCACAGCCGAGAGGGAGAGCACTCACCCTTCGACCAGAAAGACGTCAGAGAGGTGGTTACTCATACGATCCCGTTGCGATACAACGTCGTCACCGATGTAGCCCCGGATATCAAGCTAACCCTCCACAACGCGGGACACATACTCGGAAGCTCGATCGTCCACCTCCACATCGGAGAAGGACTGCACAACATCGTATACAGTGCCGACTTCAAGTTTGGAAGAACGATGATGCTTGACTCGGCCATGGCCCAGTTTCCACGAGCTGAGACTCTCATAATCGAGAGCACGTATGGGGGACCGGACGATATAATGCCGGACCGCGAGGGCGTCGAGGGGAAGCTGGTAAGCATAGTCAACGAGACCGCGGAGAAGAACGGCAAGGTCCTCATCCCGGTCCCGGCAGTCGGACGCGCCCAAGAAATAATGCTAGTACTAGACGCGTACATGAAGAACGGAGCACTACGAGAGTTGCCGATCTACATTGAAGGAATGGTAAACGAGGCTACGGCAATTCACACGGCCTTCCCAGAATATCTAGTGCGCGACATCAAGGAACAGATCCTCCACCAAGACCTGAACCCGTTCCAGTCAGAGTACTTCCATCCGGTCACTCATCCGGGCGACAGGGATGAGATTGTGGCAGGAGGACCCTGCGTAATAATCGCCACATCTGGAATGATGGAAGGGGGCCCGGCTATCGACTACTTCAGGAGACTTTCCCCAGACCCGCGAAACACCCTAGCATACGTGAGCTACCAGGTGGAGGGGACCCTCGGCAACAGGATCAAGAACGGGCTCAAAGAAGTATCCCTGTTCGGTCCGGACGGGAAGATGGAGATGGTAAAGTGTAACATGCGTGTGGAATCTATCGAGGGATTCTCGGGACACTCAGACCGTAACCAGCTCTTGGCTTTCATTAAGAGAATGATGCCCAAGCCGACGAGGATCATAGTCAACCACGGCGAGAGGAGAAAGTCTGAGCTGTTCGCTCAGAACGTGAACCGAATATTCGGAATAAAGACTGTTGTGCCTGATGTTCTGGAATCGCTTAGACTACGTTAGCCTGTACCAGGCAGAGTTTCTTCCCTGAAAGAAGCTGCAGGGATCGAAGCCTCAGCGGCGGCCGTCTCTCGCCGCCAGATCTTTACTCCTGGTGGGGTGATGACTATCCGCTCCTCACCTAGGCGCGCAATGTCGCCGCCGATCGATTTGACGTGATCGGTAAGCTCAGTGATAGCCAGCTTCGTCTCGTCAACGCTCTTCTTCGCCAGAGGTGTTATCCTGACGATCAAAATGTTCCCGGTACCGACCTCAGTCTTGATTGCTTCCACATCATTAAGTTCCTGCAGGGGAAGCGCTTTCACGTAGAGGGGAGAGTGCGCCATATTGAAGCATCAAATCAAGAGGGGAAACAATGCGTTTTGCGACAGCGGGAGGCCGATGCGACTTTAAAGATTTGCCTGACTGAATTTCGGATAAACCATAAGCGGCTCAGCTCATCGCTGCGCGACAGGCTTAACAATCTCCCATATCAAATCCCCGACGTAGTGAAGATTTGTTATCACCTTTCCTTTCTTAACCGCTGAAAACCTCTCCGAGTCATAGAGCGACATTCCCACGGCAAGCGACTTGCCATGCTTCTCGTCAACCACAACAACAAGCTCCTTCTCGCGGAAACTTCCCTGAACACCCCTAACCCCCGGCGCCATCACATCCGCCCCACCCGTGACATGGGGCACCGCGCCCATATCCACCGTCACACGGGGCATCTTCTCCAATACGATAGCGTTTGTGAGAACTGTGACGAGCTGTCCGTCTCTCTTGAAGGCGACAGGATTCCCATCGACAAAGATAACCTCCGAGTTCTTCACAAGCTCTGTCTCAACTCTAGACTTGTGCGAGAGTTGCTCGAGTCCCGGAATCTTGTTGAGCTCCTCAACCAACGGCTTGACGTCTCGATCCTTCAGAATTATTCTGCCAGGCAAGTCGAGGACTCGTGCTGGGCTAATCTTTAAAAAGCGTACCGAGCCCGGGCCACTCACCTGCCCAGTTGAACACTGAATGTCTGATGTCGCAGCAAAGATTTTCGAAGAAAGCCTAAACAAAGTCGTCCTCGTCCAGCTCAAAGGAGGCCGCAGCGTCAGAGGAAGACTCTACAGCTTCGACCAGCACATGAACCTCGTGCTAGAAGAAGCTGAAGACGTCACGAATACTGATGCGACAAAAAAGCTTGGCACAATCATAGTGCGGGGGGACAACGTGGTTCTTGTTTCACCGCCACCCAAACGTTGAGAACTGCGCCCCTTGATACGCTAATCAGCGAACATTCTTCTGTACTTTGATTACAAAGGTTAATTAGAATCTCTCAGAAAGAGCCGACAAATTACGCCACGTGAAGCCAGTTTGATTCGCTCCTTGGCAATATTGCTTCTCATTCTCACGTCTGGTCTGGCTGCGATACCCTCAACTTCGTCATTGTATCCAGATTCTCAGAGCATGGCTATGGGGAATGGAATGATGCCAATAGGTGATCCGATTAACGGTACGCGGACTGCCTTCAACTACACGTACTCCCAGGCGAATCTATACACAACCGCTTCCGCTACACCGCCACGAGAGTTTCCCTCCTCTAATTTTACGGGAACCTCGCTCACATATCTGAGCTCTCTAAACAGGACGATCGATAATTCACCCATTCCTAACACCGGCTTCAAATTCAGGCTCACGCAGGCAAACCTAACCCAGGGCAAAGTGGAAATAAATTGGACGTTGACTATTCCCCAATTCAATTGCAATGGATGTACGGGCGTTAGCATAACTCTCAACTTCTCCGGAAACCTCACAAGCGGAACAAACGCAACCTACACACTCTCACCACTCTCCCCGCCGAATAGCACAATCATAGCCTCCCACGCATACACTGCCCCGGGAGCATTTCCGCCTGCCCCCACAGTTGGCTGCCCTGAGAACGTCTGCATAGACGTGACGAGATACAGGGGATTCAATGTCACCCTCTCCTTCAGCTTTGGTTGGACCTTTTCAAACGAGACCCTCGGGATGTTCGCTGAAGTTGGAAAAGTAATTGTCGCTTCAATTGGAAGCTTCGTTCCATCATCGAGCAATTATATGCAACAGGACCCGTCAAATTCGAGCTCGATACTTCACACGACGAACCTGTTCAGAATCAAGTACAACAACACTCTGACGACTTACTTGCAGCCTGGAAATGTGAGCACATCGAAACTATGGTGGCAGATTGAAGTGATCAGCATCTACTATCCAGCCGGGTACGAGATCAAACAGATCAGTCTGAACGGAACGTTGATCTCTCCTAGCCTCCCCAAAGTCCCATTCGAAAGAGAAAACTGTGTCGCTGGCACGGGCTGCTCGCGATCCCTAATCGCCCTAAACATGTCGGACTTCCGCATCGCATCATCCAACTCAACAATCACTCTCATTTCAAGAACGACGAACACGATATCTCAGCTCAGCGCTCTGTCTGGGGGATTGGCGACTCAATTCTTTACGTCAGGTGACACGATCAGCGTCAAAGTAGTGAACAGACCATCAATAGTGAATGCATCGACATCACTACAAACCGGCACGTTGACCATAACATTTCCTTCAGCACTCTCTATCACACCGGGCACAATACCGGGACAACTCTGCGCAAGAAGCTGGACCTTCTCTGCGGTCTTTACCAGCGGTTTCGACCTCGGCAACGCGACAGGCTCGTTTAGAATTGACTCGTTACAGGTATCCTTCACAGGTAGCACTGGAGGCAGCAATGCTCTAACTGTCCAAGGTCGGCTTACTTACGGCAACGGTACTATAGCGTCAGGCGTCAACGCTGCTCTGTTCGCTATAGACAGGGGCACGCCAGTGAATAGACCTGTCACTTATGATCAGACAACCGTTTCGCCAACTACTCTCTACATCTCTAACGTGACCCTCGTGAATGGAGTCTTCGCGCAAGGCCAACCACTCATCATACTGTTCACGGTCGTCAATCCTGACACGTCACAACCTTACAATGCGACTGTAACCATCGAGCACGAGTGGCCTGGACCTCAAGCCCACGGCATGAGCGTCACGTTCTCATTATTTCCTGGAGACCTGCTGAGCGACCTACCTTTCAATGCTACTGGACCGCAGACGTACAAGGCGGCTATACTGTTTACCGGGACGGGAGTTCAGGTCAAGCTGACAAACCTCAGGACCTTCTCGAATTACATGAATGGTACGATGACCTCCGGGACAAGCCCTGTAGTTCCTAACAGACCGCACGCCGGCCTCTTCAACATCACTCTCACAAGCGTTCTACACAACAGCCCGCAAACGCCAGCGAGCTTCATACTCTCACCACTCTATGCGTACGTATCCTCCTCTCTAGCCCCAAGCAGGTATCTGTCCCCCTCGAACGTTATCACCACGGATTCGAACGGAGACTTCTCTGCCACAATAAGTTCTAACTTCCTACTGGGCGCCAAGAACATGACCGTACTACTTCTAGCCAGAGATGCGACTGGAATCGGTCTGGTAAACAACCTGTCCACCGTAGGACTGACGGACTCGACAATCCTGATTTCAACAACAGACTCGATCGGAGCAGTTGCAAGAGACCAAACAGTCACGGCCACACTCCATCTAAAAAGCAACTCCACAAAGATCACGGAGGTTATCACAGTCAACCTCATCCTCCAAGGCAACGGAATGCTACCAGAAACAAAGGCAACGAAACCAGTCACCATCTCTCCCGAAGATAGCCAAACAGTGACACTCACATTCTCAGCCCCCTCGACGATCGGATCGTACACTCTTACGTTTTCATCACCAGAATATGGAGGACCGTTGACAAGCCAGACACTCCAAGTTGCAATCGTGCAGAGCAATCTCCAGATTCTGATCCCTGCGGCCATAGGAGTGATTGCTGCGATAATCGTCCTAGGCGTCTACCTTATCCGCGGAAAACCGGTTGAGGAAGCTGAAGAAAAGACAAAGACAAAACCTGCCGCCGGTAGTACCAAGACCAGACCGGCGCGAGCGAACCCACCATCCAAATCCTTAACTCGAACCCGAGGGACAGAAGAGTAAGTCGAGCAGAAAATGGAAGCTGGTCCCGTGGAAGCAGTACAGGAAAACCCGCCGCAAGAGGTTGCTCCACGAGAGAGAAATCCAGGAGGCTTATTCTACGAGTGCATAAACTGCGGATCGAAAATCTCCGCAGACCAGTTAGCGATGACTCCTGAGATCAAATGCCCGTTCTGCGGCTACAGAATCCTAAGAAAGGTCAGACCTCCGATAGTGAAACACGTAAAGGCCCGCTAGAAACCGGACCCTCCGACAAAGCTCTACCCCTCGTCAATCAAAGCAATATAGTGATTCTCTTAGACGGTCGAACGGTGACCGAGGCGGTTGCGCATCTGACCTCTGAGCTGAAAGACCGTTACAGGCTACTCTCGGAGATCGCCCGCCGCAGAGGCTTCTTCTGGGGATCGTTCGAAATATACGGCGGCCTAAGCGGATTCCTAGACCTGGGCCCATTGGGCACAGGGCTCAAGCGCGAAATCGAGGATACTTGGCGAGAGTTCTTCATCAGACGCCACGGATTTGTGGAGATATCGACCCCGATCATAACTCCTCACCGAGTTCTCGAGGCCTCAGGGCATGTAGAGAACTTCAAAGACCCAATGACCGAGTGCACTAACTGCCACAGAAGGTTCAGAGCCGACCAACTCATCAAAGAGGCTACCGCGGAAGAGACAGAGGGTCTAAACCTAGACCAGCTGGCTAGTCTCTTGGCCAAGGTCAAATGCCCCGAGTGCGGAGGGATACTCGGTAGCCCCCAATATTTCCTTACCATGTTCAAGACCAGCATCGGTCCGTACGGAGAGGATCCAGCCTACGGCAGACCCGAGGCCGCCCAGGGAATATTCGTGGACTTCCATCGAGTCTACGAAGTGATGAGGGAGAAGATTCCGATCGGCATCGCTCAGGTCGGCACCGTTCTAAGGAACGAGATCTCGCCCCGACAGGGACCGATACGACTCCGCGAGTTCACCATAATGGATTTCGAACTATTCTTCGACCCCGACAACCCTGAATGCCCGTACCTTGACGAGGTGAAAGAAGACCAACTGTCAATCGTGACCGAGAAGAACAGAACCGGTGGAAACGCTGAGGCATCACAGATCTCAACTGGACACGCGGTAGAGCAGGGCACCATCAAGTCATCATGGGCCGCCTATTTCATGGCCCTGTCGAAACGCTTCCTATCACAGCTTGGAATTAAAACACAGCATCAACGGTTTTTTGAGAAACTCCCGTCGGAGCGGGCGCATTACTCGGCCCAGACATTTGACCATGAGGTCAAGCTAGACAGATGGGGCTGGGTCGAAGTCGCGGGCTTCGCCTACAGAACCGACTACGACATCAGGAAGCATATGCAAGCAACTGGAGTGGACCTCAGAGTGTTCAAACCTTACGACTCGCCCATTGAAAAAACGATTCGAGTTGTAAGACCGAATCATGACAAGATACGAAAACGGTTCGGCACGGAGGCGGCAAAGATCATCAGCCTCTTGGCACGAGAGGATTTGGCCCGGACCCTACAGGAGAAGAAACCGGGCGAGAAGGTCAGAATCGACGGGTATGAGGTTCCAGTCGAGTTCCTAGAAACCAGAGAAGAGAAAGTGAAGGAGACGGGTGTGAGGTTCATCCCCCACGTTGTCGAACCCAGTTTCGGCGTCGAGAGACTCGTCTACTCCACCATGGAGCACAATCTCAGGATGAGGGAAGACAGACTGATTCTAAGCCTGCCGTTCAGGCTCGCCCCAATACAAGCGTCGGTATATCCCCTCGTCAACAAGGATGGTCTTGTAGAGAGGGCCAGAAGCGTCTACGATAGTCTTGCCCAGGAAGGCCTCCGAGTCGAGTATGACGATTCCGGGTCCATCGGACGAAGGTATGCGCGTGCAGACGAGGCGGGAATTCCCCTCGGTATCACAATAGACTATGACACGATGAAGGATGATACAGTAACACTGAGAGATCGGGACACTTGGGCCCAAATAAGGACCCGCGTCGCCCAGCTTGAAGAGACCATCCACACGATCGTCAACAAGGGCTTTCCAACAGTCCAAGAATGAGCATCGCAACTAGTTTTTATGGTGAAGCCGCCATCTCTCCGGATTAGACCGACCCGTGTCAACAATGACCTTTCCCGTAGAAACCGAGGCTAGCATTAGACGCAGGATTCTCGACATATGTCGGGAACAGACGAGAAACATCGTCGAGATTACCCGTGAACTGGCACTGATGACCGACAGTGTCGGAGAAAACAAGGGAAAGGACGCCAAAGACCACTACCAGAACATGGTCAAGATACTGGACGAGTTCGAAGGAACCAAGAAGAAACTGCTCGAGGAAGTCGCCTCCTTCGGAGCCCTGCTGAACAACAGAGAGGATTTCATCCGTCTCATCTTCAGGATCGGCGAGGTGGCCGACTATGCTCAGGGAATAGGCTACAGGCTTACGGCGGTAGTTGACAGAAGTTGGAAGGTCGATAAGAGATACACAAAGCGCCTCTCCGAGCTCATTGGACTTGTCCTGGAGGAGATGTCCAAGATTCGCGAAACCATGATGTCCCTCGGTTTCAACCCGACTAAGGCTATGGATCTCTCAAGGGGAGTCGAAGAGACAGAGAAGAAAGTCGACGCAGCGTACCGGTCTCTGGACCTGGAGGTTCTCGACGAGAAGATCCCGCTCCGAACTCTCCTATTGATTCGAGATTTGAGTGCTCATATGGAGAACATGGCAGACCTTGGCGTGGACGTTGTTGATCTCATCCGGGTCATAGCCCTCACAGCCTAGCAGCGACCATGGAAGACGCCTCGGCTCTCGGTCAAGCCGAACTTATCGGGACGAGGCTCATCGTCTGGGATCACAAGGCAGGGGTCGGAATCTATCGCTCAGGCTTCTTCGGAAAGCCTGTCGGGATTCCAAAGCCTAAACCAGATCAGGATTTCGAAGTACCGCTCCTCCTTGACCTGATGGAGGGCCTCTACCTACTCGAACACAAACGCATCGGAGTCGTGGATGGTCGTTCAAAGAAACCTGTTGGCAAGGCAGTCCTGCTGAAAGCGGCCAGAGAGACTTACCGGGGATTCAGCGCCGCCTATCAGGTCTACAAGGACCTCCGCGAGAAGGGCTATGTTGTGACTCCGGGGATCAAGTTTGGAGCCGACTTTGCTGTCTAC
>VBBG01000120.1:0-1764 GCA_005882905.1 Candidatus Bathyarchaeota archaeon
AACCCATCCGATCAACTCGCGGTACGGGTTTGGTGGCGGCTTCATAGGCGACTATACAAGTATCGCCGTAGGCTCGGACAATGTCTTCCACGCAGTCTGGACGGACACCAATAACAAGCAAACAGTCACATGGTGGTTCGGCTTCGAATTCGTACCCACCACAGTCAACATGCAGGACATCGCCACCGCTAAAGGCTCATTCTAGAACAGAAAACATAGCTAGACACAAAACATCTCATTTCCCTTTTTTTTCCTCACCCTGTTGCATCGTCATCGTCCTTTCTTCGCAGACGAGCACGGGCAGATTGACACAACCTCCCTCGAGGAGCATCCCGTGCCCGACGGTTCATGAAACTATCAAAGCGCAACATATCGAAACCCGAGAATTTCATATTCCGAGAATATTGCAGTACGGAATATTCGTTATAGGCTGCCCTCCCGCTGAACCATCTGATGAAAATTCCGAACACTTCACTAGTAGCGAAGACAACTCTTCTCTCAATACTGTCCCTCGCAGGCCTGATGTTTCTAGCCCCGACCATCCTTCAACCAGCCTCAGCGGACGGAGGCTCGTCGAAGGCACCGACTTTCAGCAACTATGAGCTCGCGGGAAACCCGTTCACGACGGGCGCCAGCGTAGGCACGACCTGCCCCAATACTCTCCGGACGTGTATGAATACGGAGGGAGAGCCATCAATCCGGGCGGCCCCTGACGGCAGCTTCTACGGTTCATCGGAGAACGTGTTCTGCGTCCTTGGTGGACAGTGCGGTGGAACCTTCGCCTACAAGTCAACAGACGGCGGCCAACACTTCACCACTCTTCCTTTGCCGAACAGTGCTTCCTCGGGAAGGATTGGATTCTCCCCTGCGGGTGGTGATACTGACATTGCAGTCGCGCCTAGTCGAAACCTGAACGGCTTCTTCAACGTCTACGTAGCAAGTCTGGCCACATCTCCCCCACTAGCGAATGTCTACGTGTCCACGAGCAAAGACGGAGGCAACTCGTGGCTTCTCAACCCAACCGGAGCTAGTATTCCAGTTGATGACCGGGAGTGGATCGCTGCCGATGGCGCTGACAAAGTATGCGTGTCATACCATGCTATCTCGGCCACCAACGATATTTTCGTCACCTGCAGCCTTAACGGTGGGACCACTTTCACACAGACAGGGAACGCGTTTGACCCGGCCCATGTGGCTTTCCTGGCCGGGTTCAACAACGTGATCGGCAACTTGGCCATAGACCCGAGGAACCACGTGGTTTACCAAGTGTTCAGCTCTGTTGCGAATGCTGCAGAGCTGGCTCAGTGCACAATCTTCTGCCATGTTCACACAGTCTGGGTAGCCGTATCCACTGATGGAGGTTTGACTTTCACCGACACCATAGTGTACAACAACCCGAACACCAACCTTGACTACGGCCACCAGTTCATCAATGTGAGCGTTGACATCGCTGGAAACGTCTACGCGGTCTACGGCGACAACCACAACATCTTCTACAGCTTCTCCAAGACCCTCGGACAAACCTGGTCCGGGCCCTTCCAGATCAACAAAGGACAGGCCAAAACGGCCATCTTTCCCTGGAGCAGCGCGGGCAGTAATGGCGCGTTGGACGTGGTATGGTACGGAACAAACTACTTTGACGGCGTAAACCCACCGGACAACTACCCAATGACAGCCGCGTGGAAGGTCTACTTTAGCCAGAACCTGATCGCTACTACCCCGGGAAGCAGTTGGAGCCAAGTCGCGGCATCAGGAATAATACAC
>VBBG01000120.1:1790-3892 GCA_005882905.1 Candidatus Bathyarchaeota archaeon
CCGACTACCGTCCTCTCCGAGATCATCTACACGTCTGACCAGTTCGTGAACAACACCGCAGAACCTGCGACCCGTCGATCATCTACAAGCCCATTCTGCACGCGGGACACTACCAACGATATCGACTGCGAGCACACGAACATTGCAGTCCAGACCGGGGGCCCGGGCGTCATCATCAAGACAGCCGCCTCCGCTCTTGCTGCGGCACCCAGCACCATATCGGGACCAGTTCTGGCAGGAAGAGACAGCTTAGCCGCCACGGTAACGCCTACTCTTACTGACATGACAACGCGAACCCTGGCAACCAGCGCGATACATAGCCTAGTTACGCGAATCGGACGATAGGCAGACCCCTCCTTTTTTTTCTGAATTTTTCTTCTACGCCTCGAGCGTTGCTTCACGCCGAACGGGATTCGCGGTTGGGTAGCAGAATTCGCATCAGAAGCATGCCTTTCCAATTCTTTGGCGGAGGACTCGCTTCCCCAAATGCGCCACCGCCCATGAGCGCGGAACGATTCCAGCTGTCAAAGACTGGCCAGCTACAGTTCTCCCACCCCGCTGGGACGCACGATGATCGGCTGTGGGCATTCGCCCTCGCGATCTACGCCTCAAGATTCGAGACCCCGAAATACGACCCTGTCGCCGCCTTGAGTAGAAATCCCAACAGCCTCATGCCAAACATAGATTGGCGACAGCTAATCCCAGGCGGGAGACCACGGAACACTCCCAGACCGGGAGACCCTCCAGGAGTCATGATCCACGGCCAAACTATGGTGCTGGTCATGCGGGAAAGCAGTAACCACGCGCCCGCACATCTGCGACAAACAGCCTGCAAGCAACGGAGTTAAGTGATTAGCCATGCCCGGAGGCCTCCTCTTCCCCGACCACCCAGCTCCAGCACGGCCGTATGATAACCAACCCGCTGGGCCGCCCAAACGAATTTGCCCAGTCTGCGGACGAAAGTACCTTCCCGAACCTGGAAAGGACAGCCCTTGCGGACATGCCAAGAAAGACGGCACGGTAGTTCCATAAGAAAATCCTACACGGCGGAACCTCTAGATCATATCTACTTTCTAGTTCCGCTTGCAACTAATTGTTCGTCAGGCCTAATACCCCTAGGGTTCCGTGAATAGCCCCTAGCAGCAGGTAAGTTGTATCAGATTCAAGAAGCCGAGTCCAGCTTAGCGCGCGTTCAAGGCCAGCCTCTTAGCATTTAATCCAATATCACCTAAGAGTCTCGGGTTCAACGGCGCCAATGCCCGTCTGAATCTTGGAGCTGTATTGCCGTCGGATCCAAGGATTAGCACCCGGAGGTAGCAACCTTTCCTCGACCTTCGTATTCCGTTTCAGCCAATCGTGCCAGCCGTCAACGCTGAGCCTCCGGTTGAGATCCGCGTGCTCCTTCTCAAGGTGGTCGATCAGTTTGTCCTCGTAGTCCTCGAATCCGTCTATAAGGCAGGTACCAACTCTTGGCATGGAAATATGACGTCTGCAAGAACCCACTCAGGGAGATATCGTGTAGAGGCCAGTGAAACTGAGAAAGGCCTTGTGAAATCCTTAGGAACCCTTAGCTTTATCACCTCAACTCAAGATCGATGAGCATGGTCTCAGCTCAGCCAGGAACGAAGAGACCGATCGGTGCAACCGTAATAGCAGTCGTTGCCGCCGTGGGAGGCCTACTCTCTCTCTTCGGAGGTGCCTCAGTCCTTGCCGGAACGGCCACTGGACCCTTCGCCATTGCAATCATAGTCGTCATCTTCGGAATCCTCGGCCTCGCACTGGGAGCCGGATTCTACACAGGGGCAAGATGGGCTTGGATGGCAGGCATCATAATCTACATCATCTCGATAGGGCTTGGAATAGCTGAGATCCTCTACGGCGGCAGCGTGGGCTTCGTCGGCGGCATCATCAGAATCATTGCGGGAATAATCATCCCAGCCTATCTGACGAGACAGAAGCCGAAGAGCTTCTTCGGCAAGAGCAGAAGCTCGCCCAGCATGTAAGCCTGATCGGCACGTGCTTTTCTGGTTGTAGATAGCCACTGCGAGAACAATGACGAAGCGGCTGATTTCAGTGTTAGTCGCGCCTAATGCGGCTAATCG
>VBBG01000120.1:3942-14324 GCA_005882905.1 Candidatus Bathyarchaeota archaeon
CTAGGCGCATCGTCTGCTCATCGTGCCACGCCAACAGGTACACGAACTCAGTGCGCTGGCCGGTTTTCCCTTCCCACATGGCGATGATATCAAAGCCATACGACCTCATGATTCGTGCCGCGTGGTCTCGGAATCGGTCATGAAACGCTGCTTTGTTGCGTTCGAAAATTTCGTAGATTCTCAATTGGTGGATCATGGTGACTTTCCTTCCGATGTTCTGATCTATTGGAACTCTTGTTCAAATCTATTGGGTTATACCTTCGGGTAGCCTATTGCTTGGGGAGACAAATGCGAAGAATGGCACTGTTTGGAACAGTGATGTCGCTAGTGCTCACGCTGACTGTGGTAGTCCCGGTCTTGGGGGCACCCCCAGCCGGAATACCTCCAGAACAGGCATCCCAGGGCCACCACCGAGCCCCTCTGCTCGCAGCAGGCACCATCCTGACAATAAGCGGGTCTGGAACAGCCTACAAAATCGGCAACAGGACCATAACTGAGAGCGCAAGCATCAGTCTGACGGCGACTGTCGTCAAGAGCTCTCCCGGTCGCGCAATGCTCAATTTCACGGGCGGAACATTGACCGTCGGCTCAGACACTTACACGGTAGTTAGTGGTCATGGAGTAATCAACCACGCTCACAAGATGATACTTCACATTGTCGTCAAAAACAGTGCAGACGCCACTTTCCGTCTGATACTCCACGGCGATCACGCCAAACCGTCATCGACCACAGCTTTCAACGTAGACTTCCAGATGCCACAGAGCAAGCTGGCCCACTTGTGGTTCCTGAAGTTCCCAGGACCAACAGTAACACCCAAGTAAGATGGGCAAATGTCTAACCACCCATCTCCCTCCGATTTTCGGACTAAGGACGTGAATTGCTGGACTCGAAAGCCCTTCTAGTAGGATCTGTGATTGGACTTTTACTATTTGCATATGAAAGTGAAGAAATAGCCAGCTTCTAGGCGTGAGCCTCGAGGCCGTTTCTTTCCACCGGTCTAGATCGTCCATCATTAACAAGTCTTAAGAAACCATCTCCCTCTAACGCGCTCGCCAAGACGTGAAGCCCCGAATTGTCGAATGAACCGGACTTGGCTAGAAGGTATACAGCTGAACTTCTGGGAACTTTCATTTTCGTCTTTGTCGGAGCAGGCTCGGCCGTCGCCACCCAGTATGTGGGCGTATTCGATCCTGGATCATCGCTCCTTGTTGCTGCGCTAGCAAACGGGCTGGGTCTAGCGATTGGAATCTCCATAACGATGGGAATCTCCGGCGGCGCTCTCAATCCCGCAGTAACTATTGGACTGCTATTAGGGAAGAAGATTCCCGCAAAGGATGTGATTCCATACATTATCGCTGAGCTGGTCGGCGCCACGATCGCAGGGCTTCTCCTGATGGCCGTTTCTCCCTCTTCAGTCGGAAACGTCGTACATTGGGGAGCCCCGTCCCTATCCAGCGCCATAACGGTCGCTCAGGGAACACTCTTCGAACTGGTCATGACCTTCCTGCTAGTCATGGCGGTCTACGGAACAATCGTCGACAAACGAGCCCCCAAGATAGGAGGCTTCGGAGTAGGACTAATCGTCCTAGCAGACGTCCTCACCGGCGGGCCCTTCACAGGCGCCGCGATGAATCCTGCGAGGGCAATGGGTCCGATGATAGCAAGCCTATCCTTCCGAAGCTACTGGTACATTTACTGGATTGGACCGGTTATCGGTGCCGCATTGGCTGGTCTTATCTACAGTCGAGTCTTGGAGAAGTCGAGCGTAAACTAGGTCGAAACATCGTTCTCATGAAAAAGTGGGACAGCGAGCCATTGCTAACGACGAGTGGCCGCATGTCCCAGTCTTGGTGACTTAATCACCCTTCGCCGGTTTTGTGAACTCGACCGCTAGCATTGCTAGCGAGGCTGCGCCATATTTGAGAACGTCCTCGTCGACTTTGAACCTAGAGCTATGGTTCGGATAGATGCATCCCTTCGATGAATTTACGGTTCCGAGGAAGTAGAAAGTGCCTGGCGCCTTGTGGAGGAATCTGGAGAAGTCTTCGCCTCCGAGTATTGGTTTGATAATCCTTGTCTTTGCGCCTGGGATCTTCTTGAGTATCTGCATCGCTTGCTCAGTTACCTTCGCGTCGTTGACAGTTACCGGGTAAGCGTCTTTTTCGAACTCGACAAGAGCCTTGGCGCCGAAGGCACGGGCTACGCCTCGCGAGACTTGTTGAACTTTGGCTTTGGCTCTCTTCCTCGTCGCTTCGTCCAGTGTCCTTATGGTCCCTTCAAGATGTGCCTCGTCGGGAATTATATTCTCCTTTGTTCCACTATGGACCGATCCGACCGTGATTACGAAGGGCTGTACGGGATCGATCATTCTTCCAGATACCCCCTGTAGTGCGATTATGAGTTGAGCTGCGACGTAGACAGGGTCTATCGTCCGGTGGGGCTCGGACCCATGTCCTCCCTTGCCTACTATCCGGATTTTGAAGGTGTCGGGGGCTGCTGCAATCGGGCCTCCACGGAAGCAGAATTCTCTTGACTTGTGAGTGCCGTCTATGTGGAGACCGAAGACGTAATCGACTTTGGGGTTGTTCATGACTCCGTCCTCGATCATCGGCTTTGCTCCTCCCCGGCCGCCATGCTCCTCGGCTGGCTGGAAAAGAAACTTAACGGTGCCGCCAAATTCGTCTTTGTGATCCGCTAGAAGTTTTGCGGCTCCCAGGAGCATCGCAACGTGAGTGTCATGACCGCAGGCATGCATTACTCCCGTGACTTTGGACTTGAACTCGACATCCGCCATTTCCTCCAATGGGAGAGCGTCCATGTCTGCCCTGAGAGCGACAACTCGACCAGTCCTTGGACCCTTGAGTGTTCCCAGAACTCCAGTTCCACCGACTTTCTGCTTGACCTCTATGCCAAGAGCTTCGAGTCTATCAGCGACAAGTTTGGCGGTTGCCTCTTCATGATAGGCCAGTTCGGGCCTCTGATGAATTTCACGCCTGATCTCGATGATCTCAGGCTCGATCTTTGCCGCTTCCTTGAGAAAATCCACGATTCTTCAACTCATTCCGCTTTGACGTGGAGCGTGATAAGGCTTCAAAGAGGGTCACAACTGTCGTCAAACTTGGCTGTTTCTTGCGTCTCCCAGGGTCGTGGATCTATGGAACAGCTTATATGCACCATCATGCATATGTATTATCATGCATACCTCTGTGTTCGAGGTCCTGGCTGACCCCACACGCCGGCGCATCGTCGAATTGCTCCGGAGCGGCGAACACGCGGTAAACGATATCGTCGAAAAAGTCGGCATCGACCAATCGGGCGTCTCTCGCCACCTCCACATCCTACATCAAGCAGGCTTCGTACAAGTCCATCCCGAAGGCCCCAAACGCCTCTACTCGCTCCGCCCAGAGCCCTTCCGCGAGCTAGAGACATGGCTGAGATCATACAGGCAGAGCATGCAAGAGAGCTTCAGCAGACTCGACGCCCACCTCGAACGGATGAAGAAGGAGGTGAAATGATGCAGAAAGAGAAGATCCAACACAAAGACGACCTAACGATTGCTCTCCCATCTGAGAAGGAGGTCCTCATCACCCGCACCCTCCACGCGCCACGCAAACTCGTGTTCCAAGCCATGACCGAACCCAGGCACCTAAGAGAGTGGCTCGGCCCACGAGTCATGACCGTGACAGTCGCAGACGCCGACCTCCGGGTCGGGGGTGCATGGCGCTTTGTGCACCGTGCTCCTGACGGCACCGACCATGCTTTCAGCGGACTAATCCAGGAGTTCCGAGCGCCCGAGCGGGTCGTGCGCACAAACAACTACGAGAACATACCCGGCGCAGAATCACTAGAGACAATGACTCTGGAAGAGCACGGTGGAAGGACAGTGGTCACTATCCGCGTCCTCTTCAAGAGTCGCGAACAACGCGACGGCTACATCGCCTCAGGCGCGGAGGGAGGCATGAGGGAATCCTACGACCGCTTGGACGAACTCCTCCCGAGGATCGCCTGAGTTCAAACCGCACATTGGTGGCGTTTCGGCCCGGTTGCTGGAACGTCGCCTTCCCGATTTTTCTGAACAAGTTTCTACTCCCGTTTTGGCTCGTCATGATGATTCAATAATATGGAATGTCGATTTGGCTGTGGAGGTCCCAATTTCGCGCCTTGGTTGGAAAGAAAAGCGCGGTTGGTGGGCCGCTCCGTTTTTTATGGTCCTGACTTTGTGGGGATGATCAGTGAGCCGTTGGGGCTCCCTACGAATATGTACAAGTTTTGACCTGTCAGTTTGCTCAGCAATTGCAGTTCTGTGTACATGTTAGTGAAGGCTGCGACTTGAGTTGAGTTCCATGTGGTCCCTGTCTGTGTCTCGACTTGCGAGATGATTTCGCTGATAGACTGTGCGTTCGCTAGAGCCTGGATTAGCGTGGCGTTTGCCTGAGCTTGGGCTGCGATGATGGTTGCGTTTCGTTGGCCGAGGGCGGTGACGATGAGTTGTTGAGCCTGGAACTGTGCTTGAAGCAGTTGTTGCTGCGCGTTGAGCTTGGCCTGGATTGCTGCCAGGAAGCTGTTTGGTAGAACGATGTCCCTGAGGTTGAGTTCTACCAGCTGTATGTCGTTTGCCAATGACGGCTCGGTCGCGAGGCTAGTCGTTAGCTTGTTCTCTACGCCGGCTTGGATCTGCGCTCTTACCGCTTGTAGTTCGTCAGCTGTGTAATTCGCGACGACATCTCTCACACTGGACCTGATGAGTGGAACGAGTGTGTTGTCCTCCCAGGACAGAGCTGGATAGTGTTTGTAGAGCGTTATGACATTGGTGGCCATTACCTGGTAACGTATGGTCACGTCGAGAGAGACATTGAGATTATCCCGTGTGAGAACATTGATGTTGTTCCCTGGTCCGACCATCTGTATGGTTTGAACCGCGGTCGAAACTATCACCACGTTCACCCACGGTACGCTCTTCCATGCAAGCGTTGGCCCCGCAACGGGCCCACTGAAATCTCCAGAGTAGGGGTTAACCAGTATGCCCACTTGCGACACGCCGATGGTGTAGATGTTGGCGGCGATCAAGCCGAGCGAAGTCAGGGCGATTATTAGCAGTATTACGAATGCCGCGAGTCTACGCGGAAAGCGTACAAGAGACATGTTAGCCCTATTCTCCGGGTTTCCTCCCCAATTGTTTATCAAAGATTTCACCTCCAAATAGTCTTCCAATTACTATTGGAATCATCTTCACGGTTCTCTATCCAGGGCAAGGAATGTTAGACTGAAGCCTACGGCGAAGGCACCAAGGGCCATGTGTTTGTTTCGGAAGGCATCCCAGTCCCACCATATCCAAAGAGCCGAAAATACCACGGGTCCAGCAATCGCTAGTGCTATTGCGATTCGCCTGAAGAGCAGTGCAACGGTGAAAGTCCCCGAGAATACCCCGCACAATAGGCAAAGAAAGATGGGGATAAATGTCATTTTCGATGCTGCATTCTCGAGGGGGTTCACGCCTTCTTGTCCCGAGGTCTGACGTCGCATAGCGATCAATCTTCCCGAGCATTGCGCAAGGCCCACAGCAGTCCAATTCCTCTCCTCTGGGCGATCTTGGTCCGCTTTGTACGGATGGCAAACCTACCGTTCGTAATCGGCCATTCCAAGATTCTGAGAATGGTCTCTAGCCAACGACTGACAATGAATGTGGGCAAAGGCTCCGAGAAGTCTCTCGTCGGGTTCATCCTTTCTCCCCGACTATATGCTAATGCTCAGCCAGTCAATAAACGTCTATACTATGTATAATAGTGCAGTGAATCCCACGGTCAGATTTTCGCCGCGGAGTCGATAGGTCAATTCTTGGCTAACTGGTAGCCTTGCTGAACTATGAGAGACATGTAGGAAACCAACCTCACTAGCTTGAAGTGCTCGTCTTGTGTGCCCGACAGTTAATAATGGCCCGGACATCCTCGATTACTTATCATCAGAACGAGTGTAAGTCATCATGACAGAACTAACCCAGGAGCCTCAGAAAGTAGAGTCGGCACCCGCTTCTAGCGCGAGCAGGGCCGCCCTCGCCTTCATCTTTGCCACCGTCCTTTTCGACACTCTAGGCTTCGGCATCATCATCCCAGTCCTCCCTGGCCTGGTCGTCAGTTTCGTCGGTGGCGATACTGCCCAGGGCGCAGAGGTCTTTGGTCTGTTCGGGACCGTGTGGGCGTTGATGCAGTTCCTGTTCGCGCCACTGCTGGGAGCATTATCCGACCGCTATGGTCGACGACCCGTCCTCATCCTTTCAGCATTCGGCCTCGGCATCGACTACATGATCATGGCCCTCGCTCCAAACCTAACATGGCTATTCATCGGGAGAGTGGTCAGTGGAATTACAAGTGCCAGCTTCACCGTCAGCTTCGCCTATGTGGCCGATACTGTCCGGCCGGAGCGGCGGGCCGGCGCCTTCGGTATGATAGGCTCGATATGGGGCGTGGGATTCATCATCGGACCCCTCGTTGGGGGACTATTGGGAGGAATCGGCCCCAGGTTCCCCTTCTGGGGAGCGGCTGCCTTGTCAATTGCAAGCGCGGCATACGGGCTTGTTGTCCTGCCCGAATCGCTACCTATGGCGCACAGAAGCCCTCTCTCTCTTCGGAAAGCAAACCCTGTAGGCTCCATCGGCATGATCCGCGCGAAAAAGGGACTCTCAGGCTTTGTAGCGGTCAACTTCCTCAACTTCCTCGCCTTCCAAGTTCTCCCCAGCGTCTACGTACTCTATGCCGCTTACAGGTATGCGTGGGGATACGCACTGGTTGGGGCAGCACTCGCCCTTGTCGGAGCCTGCAACATCATCGTCCAAGGGCTCCTCGTCCGGCGATTCGTCACCCGGTTCGGCGAGCGTCTGGCACTACTCGTTGGACTAGTATCTGGCACAGCAGGCTTTGTGATATGGGGCCTTGCACCCAACAGCCTCGTATTCATGATTGCAATAATCTTCTACGCACCCATTGGATTCGTCCAACCTGCGGTCCAAGGACTCATGACTCGCCGAGTCGGCCCGTCCGAACAAGGACAGCTACAGGGCATCAACGGCAGTCTCATGGGCCTCACAGGCGTAATCGGACCCACACTCTTCACTGTAATATTCGCATTCTTCATCGGCACCCAAGCACCCATCAATCTTCCAGGCGCACCGTTCTTGCTCTCCGCGCTCTTGATGATCGCGTCGCTCCTTTTGGCACTAAAAGTCACCCGTGCTATAGAACGAGTCTCGCACCTTGAGCAGTTCTAAACTATTGTTGAATGAAAGCAACGCGCCCAACAGTTTACGCTACATGGGAAGTTCGGTAGCGAAACAATAGTAGACGAAACCCTGCAAGCGTAGCAAGTACTGCAACACCGGTGAGTGTGGCCCAGATCGGCAAAGATGCAACCAACAATAGGCAGCCGAGTAGGCCGACCCATGAGAACAAAGGGGTCGTCAGTCGCTGCTCTTTGTGCAATTGTAAGGCAGAGAAATGAGTGATAATGTACCAGGTAAGCGTGAAGATGCTGGCAACGGCCAACAATCTTCGAAGGTCGAAGCTCAGGGCTAAGACCAGAACTATCAAGCCTATGGTCAGAACAGCATTTCGAGGGATGCGAAACTTCGGGTGGACTGAGCCAAGCCAGTGCGGAAGTTCTTTTGCCTCGCCCATCGTGTATGCTACTCGCGATGCGGTTAGCAGATCTCCGATGAGTTCGCTTAGAGATGCGGTCCAAGCAGACGCCAAGATTACTAATCCTCCCCATGTTCCGACTGCCTGTGTTGCTGCTCTGAAGAGTGGCACGTCGTCTCTCCCCATTGACTGAGAACCTAGTACTCCCAGGGTCGTCGCTGCGACGGCGAGGAACACCACTGCGGCAACTGCAATACCGCCTATGATAGCGATTGGAGTGGTCCGTCGTGGATTCTTGATCTCCCCCGCCATGATGGCCGTCCGCATGAAGCCATCCCAGGTCCAGAAGAATATCGCTGCTCCAGCGAGTACACCGAACGGCCCGTTGTCTCCTAACAGATTCGCGAAATGACCGGGGTTTACTGCGGGGGCGGAAAATGCGACAAAGAATCCCAATAGAGATACGTTCACAACCATGAGACCGATCAACACTTTGGTCGTTAGTTGGACATGAAAGAAGTTGAGGACCACGACTGCTAGGATTACAATGCCAGCGAACAGTTGGAGAGGTAGAGTTGGTATTATTTGGACTGAATATGCTGCAAATGCGAGCGAGATGACGCCTAGAGAAGATATTCCCTTACCAAGGTACGCGCATCCGGCGATGAATCCGAGAGTCTTATGGTTTAATTCGCGTGCCCAAGTAAAAGCTCCTCCTTCCTTCGGATAGTTCACCCCTAGCTGTGCGGCACTGATTCCCGTTGCGAGTGCGATGAGACCTCCTAGAACCATTGCAATGAGAATACCACTACCAGCTCTTGATGTCGCGGACCCTACCGCTCCAAAAATGCCCGTACCAATGATCATCGCGGCGGTCATTAGGGTAGCCGTGCTACGCCCTAGTGTGCGGGCGAGCGAAGTTCTTGATTCAGCCTTTCCAGATTGTTGGCCCGATACGACTTCCGAAGGAGTTGGATCCTTGCTCATTTTCGAGCTACGCTCTCCATCCTCATCACGTGAGAAGAATTATCGAACACTGGAGCGCAGCAACACAACATTCTTCCGAATTGACCCTTAGACTGCTGGCAACGTCCCGAAAACCTTCGTAAACTTTTCATCGTCAAAGTCCAAGCCTAATGCTCTTGTAATTTTCAACACGTTCTTGTAGGCGATACCGAGGGATCCGGACGCACCGGGAGATGGAGCCATGTTTGCGCAGATATTTACCCCATCTTGAGGAACCTCTGGGAGAGTAAACTCACCGAGCTTCAACTCTCGTGTTCTTTTGTTGATACCCACGGTGCGTACCCCTCCAAATTCAGGAGCAGGTTTCAAGTCTGCATACGGAATCGAGGGCACAATCTTTCTCGCCTCATATTTCCAAAAGAGACGACGCCCCACAACTGGCAGGGAATATGCGATGTTCTTGAGCATGATGTTTCTGATTGTCTTCTTTGAGATGATAGTATCTAGAAGTACAGGGTCAAGATTGTCGATGAATTCTTTCATGTCTGGCTTGTTCTTTTCGAACATTAGAGTCGGCGTTGCCGTGGGTCCATATCGGGTAACCGCGCCGTCCCACTCTCTGTCGGCATGGGTGGCCGCGAAAGGCACGCCTTCTTCTTCAAATGTGTACACTTTCCCGTTAATCACAGGCTTAGAGGTGAAGAATTTGCCAGCTACTGGAAAGGCAACGTAGTCGCCGCCCAAGCCAAGCTGTTTCGCGAGCGAGAGCGTATACGAACCAGCGGAGACCACGACATATCGGGCCGAGAAACTTTCGCCGTTCTTGGTGCGGAGATCATAGCCGTCTGGGACATCTTCTATTTGTTCCACTTTCGTGTTGAACTTGACATTGATTTTCTTATCTTGATGCTTGCTTGCGTTGTCTTGGAAGGATTTTGCGAGCTCGCCAAAATCAACCATGTCTGCCTGCAGTTTGATTATTCCTATGTCTTCATCCTTCTTCCGCCCTCTCACAATATACGGTTCCAGTTTCGCGATCCCTTCCCTATTTTCCATTAATTCTGCATCAGGGAAGACGGGCTTCACAGTGTCGTGGAATTTTTTCCTTAGGTAGTCTTTCTCATTCTTTCCCACTGCAAGGACCATGCCGCTTTTCGTGCGCTTGAGAATGTCATGCCCACGTCCGTACTCGCTGTTCGCGTAAGACGGGATCATGTCAGAATATCGTTTTATTGTCTTCATCACTTCAGGCGTGTAGTTGAGCTCGCCGCCGAAGGGATGGCGAGTTTGACTGTTTGTTCTCCTATCGGACGCGATTCGGCCCACACTGTTTTCCTTTTCAAGAAACAATAGACTCTGCACGTTAGTGAATTCTGCAAGCAAGAATCCCGTGGCGGTTCCTACTGCACCCATTCCTATGATTGCGACGTCGTAGACATCTATCATCTGTCATCATGAGACGACGAGTCTTCTCATACTTTCGAGCTCAAAGTCAATGTGAAGAGTGGGCGCAAATTCAAAGCGAAATTTTTGCCCGTCAATGGAGGCCAAGAGAAGAATGCCTTTGGACATTGGGGTCAAAGCACGAAGAGGTCGACAAGTGTAGAGAGCAATCCGGCGATCCCTGCTGCGGCTACGACCCGCGAAGCTGACTCATTTCTGTCGGTCAACAGACCTAGAGCGATGACCGTCGCTACAAAGGCAACTACGCCGCTACCTACATCAGACCAGCTCATTGGGAAGACCGGCCAGTCAATATTTAACACGGAGTCGGCGCCTGTTGCGTT
>VBBG01000121.1 GCA_005882905.1 Candidatus Bathyarchaeota archaeon
GGCTACACAGTACTAGGGCACATGGGCGAACTTCCGAGAGACTTCATGCCAGACCTTCGTCGCTTGAAAGTCTGGCCCACCATGGAGAGCAACCCATGGAGGCAACCCTACCTCGCAGACTTGACCTATGGAGAGATGTATCGCCTAGCTAACGCATTTGTCCCTGGGCGCAAAGTGAGGATTCTCGAAGTGGGCTGCGGTCAAGGTTTCCTCAGCCTCGAGCTCGCTCGCAAAGGTCACGACGTATTAGGGATCGACGTAGATGAGAAAGTGGTCAAGACAGCAAGACGAGTGATGAAGTCTGACCCTTACAAATCCAAACGAGGAACCCTAGAATACGAAGTCTCAGACTTCTCTTCCTGGAATAGTTTAGGGAAATTGTATGATCTCGTGATTTTCAATCGAGTCTTACATCATATTCCTCGACCCAACGAGGTACTGGACAAAGTCAAACATCTGCTCACAATCCGAGGCCGCATAATTTGTATCGAATACGCATATGATCGATTTGAACGCCAGTCCGCGACATGGTTCTATCACATTCGTAGGGTCCTAGAACAGGCGGGATGGTTTGCATCCAACAAACGGCTTTCTGACAATATCCAGGTGTCGGTCAATCGGATCATGAAAGATTGGCGCGAGCACGGCAGAAAGGAACGGTTGAATCGATTCAAAGAGATGCATGAACCCCTGAGAAAACTATTTCGGGAAAGGCACTTTTCTTGGGAGCCTTACATTTTCTGGGACATTTTCATGGGCATGCGGATCCCATCTGTCGAAACGGAAATGGGTTTCGCTCGCTCTCTCAAAGCTATGGAGAAAGCTCTCATTGAGAAAGCTGCCATAAGTCCGGTTCTCTTCTGCTTCGTTGCAGATGAGTTAGGTGGAAAGCACATCTGAACAAGACTCTCTTGCAAGATTGGGCAACGCCATCAGGAAGAGGCCCGAATGAGCCATCTTCAGCGGAGTCTTGAAAGCAAGTAGCGCCGGCGATGCTGGAACATAGCAAGACCTACATTCAAAGCGTATGCGGAAAACATTGAAGCAAAGAGCGGCAAAACTCTGGAAGATTTCTGGAAACTAGCTAATAGGAAGGGCCTCGTAAAACGTGGCCATGTTGTGGCAAAACACGGTGAGATGCTTGCATGGCTCAAATCAGAGATGAGACTGGGTCATGTGCATGCGAATTTCATCATCCTATTTCTAAGGCTACGCGCAAATGATCAGAAAGTTAGCTCTCAAGCAAGCGAGTGGGCCTTTCGCACGGGATTCAAGAAATCAGAATAGCCCATAGACTCAGTCAATATATTGGTGGAGAGAATCCCTTGGAATAGTCGAGGATGCCATATGTTCTCTGAAGCTGAAGTTCGATACTTGAAATCTCAACGTTTGGCAAGAATTGCCACCGTATCCAGAAACGGTCAGCCAGATGTGGTCCCTGTCGGTTTCGAGTTCGACGGGAAGTACTTCTGGGTGGGCAGTCACAGCCAGGACATTTTCTTAAAGACTTGGAAATACCACAATGTCAAGAACGGGAACAAACAAGTGGCTCTGACGATTGACGACCTGGAATCCGTAGACCCCTGGAAACCACGGGCGATCAAGGTCTACGGTACTGCAGAGGTCACTGATCACAAGGGACAATTTGGTCCAGGGAAGTATCTTCGTATTGCTCCGAAGGTCTCTTGGAGCTTCGGTATACCAGGATTGAAACATGAAGGACCCGGTTGGAGCAGGGTCAAGACAGTACATGAGTAGCTTCGCGTCCAACTCCTCAGCCTAGGTCCGAAGTTCAGCCCGGCCGCCCAGCACTGGCCTACTCGTCGTGATGACTTGGACCGTCGAGCCTGAAGGGTAAATCGCGAAGCTCTTTGAAGAAAAGGTGGGAGTTTTCACGGATAGCCAAGATCTCTCTAGGCTCCGGTGAGAGGCACTATCAGCACTCGTACGCACGTCGTGCTGGACGAGAGGCTGCCAGAGCCAATCAGGCTTACGCTGACCGTTGCTGGGCTGGTCCATCCCGTTGAGACCGTGTTGCTTCCGCTGAGTCCTGGCGCAACAACGACTATCGTCGCCGCGGGTGTGCTTCCTGTGCCAGTGTAGGAGAGAGTCACCGTGAGGTGGTTGCTGTCGACGATGCTGAAGCTCGCGACGCTAACATTGGCGATGGTACTCGCGGCTCTGAAGGACGTGAAGGTCCCGTTGCGGTCATGCCAGGCTAGTGGCCCGCCCCCCCTCCAGCCAAGCCACTGTCCATTGTATGTTGCCAGACTATTTTGCGATTGATTTGGGGTCACTGCCGAAGCGGTATCGAAGGCATAAGCTGCAGCGCCTGCGCCAAGACCGACTATCAGTAGGAGCAGTACGATAGAGCGTGTTGCAATTCCTCGTTTTACCGTTGGTTGAGTTTCTGTCTGAGACATTTTTTCCTCGCTGTATGGGTTAAGCCTCATGAACATGGCTATGTTCCTAGGAATCTGCTTAAATCCTCAAAAACCCACGACCGAAGATTGTCCCTTCGTAGGGAGACAGAGCATAACCCATGTCTTCTGTTGAAGATCCACTCCTGAAGGAACTGCTCGCCGCGCTTAGGGCGGACACCCAACGAATGGCCTCGGACATCCTGAGTGTTATCACGACACAAGCTCTGATTGCAGTCTTCGCCCTCTTTCTTGCGGTGGCTTCGCTTGTCAGGATAATCCTCGAAGGGCTAATCCCGTTCAGAATGGGACCGGGGCCAGGTCTTGTCCAAAATCTGTTCGAGGCCGCACTGACCTTCGTCCTATTCGCCCTCTCGGTAGTCTCCATCTACAACCTACTAAAACTACGCGAGAGATACGCCAGACTCCAAGCTCTAGCGGAAAAACTCGGCCGATAGCCGTTGCCGCTATCCCCAGACTCCAAGAGAGAGGCAGAGAAGAGACTAACAGTAATGAAAATGATAGAAGTCTTTGCTGACAAGTGTCCAAAGAGCACGTTGCTCAACGGGCCTTTCGGCGGTGACGATAGAGCCTTCGACCGACTGCTTGGACCTGCCGGAATACTGACCAGAACAACTCTCGTAACAGCCACAATGGACGGCAGAGTCACCTACTACGGCAGAACCGAGGCAGGAAGAGTCTACCAGCAGGTCTTAGACATGCAGCTGAACTTTCTCGACCCATATACAGGCGGCGAGGTCTGGAAGAAATGATTTCGTAGACTTGAATCATGATCTTTCAGGCTCAAGAAAAAAGGGAGTTTGAAAGAGTCCAGTACTTCTCCTCTAGCTTGAGGTCAGGGTGCAATTATGAGCCGTAGTAGTGCCCGCTGTAGTGGTGGTGGTGCTCTGTTGAGAGCTACCGGTTGTTGCAGAGGCGTTGCTGGCGGCAAAGGCGGAGCCGAGAACGTAGGCTGTTGCGCCTGCGCCAACACCGACTAGGAGTACTAGAAGTAGCATTGAACGTATTGAGAATCTCCGCGATGTTACGGGTTGCATTTCTTGCTGGGACATTTTTCATCTCTCACCTCCACACTCTCACACGCTTCTTCAGGTGACTTTGACGATTCTCCGGGAATTCGCTTAAGAGGTGTCCTAATCGGGTAACGGTATCGGGGTATCTCTTTCTGTCCTCTCGTCGGTCAGCAGGTCTTGTCGATTGCGAGGGCCTGTTGTGGGCCCTGGAATTTGTTGGGGAGCAGTGTGTTCTGGCGCAGGACGGTTTTGCAGACGAGAATCCCGTAGTTGTTGCTGTCGATCGTGTTGCCTGTTATGGTATTGTCTGTGGATGCGACGACCCGGAAGCCAGCTTGGTCGTTCTGTGAGGCGGTATTACCGGTGAGAGTGTTTCCGTTGGAACGGAAGAGCGAGAAGCCGTCCGCGAGGCCGTTCGCCGTGTTTGCTTGGAGAATATTGTTGTCTGAGAACTGGAGCGAGTAGTCTGTGTTGTTGTCGCTTCCCTGATTGTTGGCAAGGGTGTTGCCTGAGGAAGCTACCAGCCGGTAGCCTATGGTGTTATGGTTGGCGGTGTTGTGGTCGAGGGTGTTGCCGGCCGAGGAGTCGAGATAGAAAGCGGGACCGTTGCCTTCCGCGATGTTGTCGCTGAGATTGTTTGCGGCGGACCCGGAGAGGTAGAAGCCTATGCCGTTGGACCTGGCTTGGTTGTTGACAAGGTTGTTTTCTCCTGACTGGAGCAGGTCGACACCGTTGGTGTTAGACACCAGAAGGTTGCTGGCTAGTGTGTTCTGGTAGGCGCCCCTAAGGCGGATCCCGGCCGCGAACCCCGTTACGTGGCAGTTCTTGACGGTCACTCCTGTTCTCCCCTCTACAAGTATGCCTGTGTCGGCGAATGAGCCCGATACAGTGTGGCCTCCGCAGTCAAGCGTGATATCGTTCGAGGCTATGATTATGGGTCCCGTGTGGTCCTCGGAAAGTGTTGTGTCCGATGTGAGAATCATGGGTTCTGTCGATTCAGCCGCTGCAGGCATTACGACGGGTCCACTCGCTAGGAGTACCGTTAGGACGAGGAGTAGGTTGAAGCGTCTCAACTTTGCATGAGGCTCGCTGTTCTTCCCCCTTATTTGGATAGCGCCTGATGACCCAGTTCTTCTGGCGGGGTGAGATTGGTTGCGGACAGCTACAGGTAACCGTGGAAGGCAATGTCTACCCTTTCTACTCCGTAGACTAGACTTGGCCCCTTGCCCGCTGACAAAACGCCCAACCAACCGCCTTCTAGACTACACCACGTGCACCTTCCTCCAACTCGCGGCTGTGTA
>VBBG01000122.1 GCA_005882905.1 Candidatus Bathyarchaeota archaeon
CGTGGGATTCGCATTCGTGAATCTCAGCTTACGACTTTTCTGAACAGGTAAAGCGTGGCTCCGAGTGTTATCACTCCGATGAGTGCGATTACTCCGTATGCTTGTAGAATAGTACTCCAGTCGAACACGTTCGTACAAATGATGCAAAGTGGTGGAGGCATGATCAAGCTGCGAATTGCGTTCACTGCGAAGCTTATCGGATTGTACGACGAAACGGTCTGCATCCATGGTGGCATCGATGTCGGGTCGACGAGGGCTGTGCTCATGAACAAAAGGGGGAATGTCAGGAATCCAGCTATTCCGAATACGGTCTCTCCGCTCTTGGTCTTCAGACCTAAGGCGAGTGAAATCCCGGACCAAGCGAGGCCAAAGAAACCGACGGTGAGAATGACGAGCACGTATCCAGCGACTCCCGTTTGAGGATAAACGCCGAGCACGTAGGCGAGTGAGAGTATGATTATGGTCTGCACAGCGACTCGGAACATGTCGCTGAGGATCCGCCCGAACAGGATGGCCGAACGGTTGACGGGGGTGGCAAGCATCTTGGTGAGGAAGCCGGACTTTATGTCATCTACCACTGATGTTCCAGATTGAAATGCGCTGGAGAAGGCGTTCTGAAGGACTATTCCTGCTGTTGCAAAGACTGTGTAGCTGACTCCTGGGCCGATGAGCGAGCCGAACTTGCTGAAAAGTTGGGTGAACAACACGAGGAAGATTATTGGTTGGAAGAGAGAGAAGAAGACAAGTATTGGATTACGGACCAGCTTTTTCATCCAGCGAATGAAGAGATGGTACGAGTCTGAAAAGAACGACATTTCTATCGTCTCCTCCGACTGAACATTCCGCGATAATTCGCACTGCTCACCTCTTCGACTCTAATTCGTTTGCCGGTATGTTTGAGAAACACATCGTCCAGAGTCGGAGACGACACCCCGATGGACGAGAGGCCGATCTTGGCGTCGTCGAACGCTCTCACTATCTCGGGAACCAAGAAGCCTCCGTTTTTCGCGTACACCGTCAGGCCGATATCCGAATTCACGATGTTGGAGATTCCGTCAAATTTCTTCTCTAGCAACTCTTTTGCCTTGCTTCTGGTGTCGCCGCCGTTCATCGTACTGTTCTCGAATCCGAGAGATATTGAATCAGCCCCGATTTCATGTTTGAGTTCGCTAGGGGTCCCTTGGGCGACGATTTCCCCGAGGTCCACAATTGCTAGGCGGCGGCAGAGCCTGTCCACTTCCTCTAGGTACTGTGTGGTGATGAATATGGTGATCCCTTGCTCGTTCAGGCGTTTTAGATATGCCCAGATCGCGGCTCGCGACTGTGGGTCCAACCCAGTTGTCGGCTCATCCAAGAATAGTATCTTGGGATCATGAACTAGTGTCGTTGCGAGGTCAAGGCGTTTCTTCATTCCACCGGAATAGAACCCTGCACGCTTGTCCGCTGCATCCACCAAATCGACGATCTTGAGAAGCTCGTCAACTCTCTCTTTCAGCGCTTGTCCGTGCATCTGTTGCAGTTCTCCCTGAAGAGTCATATTCTCACGCCCCGTCAGATCCTCGTCAACAACCGTATCCTGATTCTGAACCCCAATGATCTTTCTTATCTTCGCCCCATCAGAATCCACATCAAACCCAGCAACTGAAGCAGAACCCGATGTCTTCCGAAGCAGCGTCGTGAGTATCTTGATGGTGGTGCTCTTGCCGGCACCGTTGGGTCCCAAGAAACCGAAGAATTCCCCCTCTGAAACGTTGAAAGAGATTCCTTTCACCGCCTTGGTCCCGTCCCCGTACGTCTTGGCAAGTTGGGACACGTCGATTATTCCTGTCATGTGCCCGATCTCCGTTTGTCCGGCAAAGGGTTGGATATAAACTATATCGTATTAGATACAGAATCCGATAATGCCGGCTATGCTATTTTTGCTCAGAAAAATCCAGCGCCCATTGTAACTAATAATCGCTCTAAGAAGAACAAGTCGCCTATCTTCTCGTAACCACGAAGGACTCTCCGGGTCCGCACGAAGTCGGGGTAGTATCGATAATAGTACGAGGGCTGGCTACTGAAAATTCCGGTCGGCATCGATGATATTGCAGTATACGTTCCCAGATCGTATTTGGAATTGGCCGATGAGAATCACCCGGATAAACCAACAGAATTCTCACAATCACGAAATTCGGATCCTGCAAAGTATCTGCACGGCATCGGGATCGCGAAAATGTCCATTCCCGACATTTACCAGGACAGTTCTGTCCTGGCCGCCAACGCTATTTACGAGCTGATTGACCGAGACAAGCTTTTGCCAGCTGAGATCGCAAGGATTGACATCGCGACCGAGACTGGGGTCGATGAATCCAAGCCGGTCGCAGCCTACGTCCATGGAATGTTAGAGCAGAAATTCGGCAAAGGTTCTTTCAAAAGAACCTCCGGGGTCGAGTACAAGTTCGCCTGCGTAAGCACGGCCGATGCGTTGGAGAGCTCGCTCGACTGGGCATGGGCAGGACGCAGCAACGGGAGGTGCAGCATCGTCTGTTCAACAGACATCGCCAAGTATCCCCTGAATACCCCAGGAGAATCCACCCAAGGCGCAGGCGCGGTAGCACTCCTCATCAAGGAAAACCCGAGACTGCTCGCGTTCGACAACGTGATCGGTACATACATGGAGGACGAAGACGATTTCTGGAGACCCTTGTTCTCAACCACCGCGGTCGTCCACGGCAAGCATTCAGAGAAATGCTATCTCAAAGCCATGGAAGGCGCCGTTGATAACTGGGCCGAACAGGCAATATCCTCTGGCCTCGTCAGTCCGGGACCTGGAGAATCCCTTATCGATCAGTTCGGACCGATGTCGTTTCATGTGCCTTATCCAAAGATGGCGGAAAAAGGGTTCGCATACTTGTTACGGCATTTCTGGAGAGGCCTCTCCCGTTGGGACGAGATCGTCAAGAAAATAGGAATAGAGCCTAAACCAGCCGGGTTCAAGAAGAGAGGGGAGTTCGAGAAGGCCGAATCCGATTACATGAGACAATTCATGGAGACATCCAGATTCCAAGCAGAATACAACGACAAGGTCGCTGAAGGTCTTATTCACGCGAGAGAGAGCGGCAACAGCTACTCAGCATCGGAGAAGAGTTGCCTATCAATGCTCCTAGAAACAAAGGCAAGGAAGGATGCAGATCTAGTCGGCAAGAGAGGGGGATCAGGAAACTATGGTAGCGGTTCCAAGGCGAAAGCGTCAAGCTGGATCATCCAGGAAGAATGGAAAACAGTCGCAAAGGGATTTGGCCACTTAGAGAAACTCCATCATCGAAGGCCAGTATCGCTAGCCGAGTATGAGGCCCTTCACGAGGGAAGACCCCTGCCGGAGGCGAGAAGGTTCGTGTCCGAGCCTGAAAACGAGTTCGTACTGATCGACGTGACTGCCGAAGGTTACCGGCACTACAAGTTTGCAGACTGACGGTACTCGGTCACACGAATCCTCTCTCAGTCAAACGGTACGCTATCCCTCTCCATACACCGGCAATACTCATCAACAATGCCGAGACGACTGTTAGCATAGCCGCGATGACTATCGAGGCGGTCAGCGATATCTCAGAGACAAATATGAGCCCTACGACAACATAAGTTGGAAGAATAACAAGGAACTGTCTGAGGTCGAACTGCCCCGGCATCATTCCCTCCTCCCTCACCTGCTGTACAGCGCCCAATCTCGCCACCAGATAAGCGGCCAGGATTGATGCCGAAGGAACCGTGACTAGGAGCACGATAGCAGAGCCCGCCCCTGCTCGTATTCCGAGCAAAGCCAGGATTATGTCAGCCACGCCGAACGGACCTATTATCGCGAGAGCCGAGATGACCCTGGAGAAGAGAAGATGGCGAAGGTAGGTTGCAGGGTCCATGGCCGTGAAAGCCAACCATCCCCTCTCGTTAGACAAGGTTCCCTGAGACATCAATACAAGTGTAATTATTCCCATGAAAACCGGAACGACCACGACCGCGGGTCTAAAGGGCAACCGAGTGAATGGTGACAGCCCTGTTAGAAACAAATAGACCGCGGCGGCTGTAACGGAAACGACAAGGACAGTAGATGTCCTAACCCGGGCAGCCCTGTAGCTTGTGGACCCGCCAATATTGACCCTTCCCATCATCTCCAAGAATGACAAGTGGTAGAAGTATATCGCCCGTATCGGTCCCTTACCCACAAAGCTCATGTTTTTCTTGTATTCGGAGCTAGTAGCTCTCAGTAGACTCCTGATCGACCCCAGTTCGAGATAAGCGAGTTCTCTCAGTGCGACAGGTACGACAACAGATGCTACTCCGAATAGTACAATGCTTCCGTAGACGAGTTCTCCCGTAAACGAGGAGACCGGTGTAAAGGGGAAGTTGAGGATCGAGGAGAAACACCAGAGGCCGAGAGCTGCCGCTAGGGCAACTCTCTTCCATGTTTGGAGTATGTTGGAGATCACTCCCAACGAGGTCACCACACAGGCCAGTAGGACTAAGTTTGCAACTAGAATGATTGTAGTTTCGAGGTCGCCAGCACCCGCAACATAGAAGCCGTATAGGAAGAGAATCGTTATTCCTGATCCTACGAATTGTGCGATGAAGAGCGAGATGCTGAGGTCCCTTCGTCGCAACGGAAGTGTCAACAGGTAGTCC
>VBBG01000034.1 GCA_005882905.1 Candidatus Bathyarchaeota archaeon
GATACCGTTTCATCCACAGCAGACAAGGTCAACACTCTTGCAGTTTACATAATGATTGCCTTGGCGGTCATAGGGATGATTGTTACCACTGCAGTCTACGTTAGACGACGAATAGTCTGATAAATGCAGAGCGGTCCACGACGAAACCGAAGACACAATGATCGCCAAGGGTTTCGGATAAGTAGGAACTGCGAACCCTCCAAAGCTTGCGTTCAGGCTGACCGAAGACATAGGAGCTATAGCCTCCTAGGTCTTGATTGAATAGCATCATACAGAACCCCACCCGTAATCAAGGAGACTTTTTATGAGCTAGCCGCGACCCAGCCCAAGGTTTGGCTCTCTCGACGAGTCTCACGGTCCTCGTGGTGGGTGTCTTCTTCGGAATCTACGGTCTGATACTATCAGACCGGTTCCACAAGCCGTCAGCTGCAGTCCTCGGTGCCACCCTTATGGTTGGTACTGGTGTGCTGAGCGAGACCGAACTCTTCTCGGCGATAAACTGGACAGCGCTAGGCGTGTTGCTCGGCATGTTCATCATCGCCTCGTCACTCCGCGAGGCCGGCTTCTTCGAATGGATGGGACTACATCTCGCCCGATCGGTCGACGTCCACCCCGTCCTCATGTACGTCCTCCTACCACTCTTGACCGCTGGCATGGCCAGCCTTCTCGACATTGTCACGGTCGCCCTCTTCATCGTCCCATTGACTGTGCAGGTGTTTGACGGTCTCGGAATCGATCCCATCCCGTTTGTCATAGCCGAAGTATTAGCCGCGAACGTGGGAGGAATCGCAACAATGGTCGGGGATCCGACGAACGTGATTATAGGAACCGGTCTGAATCCACCTCTCTCCTTCAACCAGTTTCTCGCAAACACTGCTCCCGTAGCGCTTGCGATTCTCGCAGTGAACACTTCCATGCTATACCTGAAAAATCACGGATTCCTCCATCGAGACGCTCTCCGAAGGCATAGAGAGAGACAACCATTGCAGCTGCCCAGCCCTTCAGGGGCTGTAAAGGATCGGGGGCTTCTCCAGGTCAGCATGGTCAGCCTCGGGCTCGCCGTGAGCTTCCTCATCGTCCACACTTTCCTTGGAGTCTCAGCAGCCCTAGCAACCTTGTTGCCGTCGTTCATCATCCTGGTCTACGAATCATCCCGGCAGAGCGAGCTGCGAGATGTTCTAGGGCGGGTCGACTGGCAGGTATTCTTCTTCTTCGGTGGCCTATTCATCCTAGTTGCGGGGTTCGCGAAGACCGGGCTTCTAGTCAGTCTCGGCAACTGGCTCACCCAGCAGTCAAGCGGAAACCTTGTCCTATCGGTTACCCTCGTCTTGTGGACAACGGCCCTCATCTCTCAGATCGTCGATAACGTTCCACTCGTCACAGTCTTCATCCCCGTTATCACGACGATGGCTGCAGTCTCAGGCATGGCGATCGCACCTCTAGCCTGGGCACTAGCTGTCGGAACGGGGATCGGGGGAATGGCAACGCCGATCGGGACCGCGTCCAACTTGGTCGCGCTGAACATTCTCAACAAGGACAGTAAGAGACTCGGCTTCGCCCGATTCGCAAAACGGTCCATACCGCTCACAATACTCGACCTCGCCATCGCCAACATGATCCTCATCCTCAGACTTTAGATCGAGGAATGAAAAGGATCACTTGTAGGATGGCTTAAAGGGACAAAGATCGGACGTTGAACGTACTAGGCTGTACATTTCCAACGTGAGGGACCCAGCTGACGGGTCTGCCTCGGTGGTCTACCTCTTCTCGTTCCGTCGGTGGCGTATGATGGTTGCAAATATCGCTACGAGACCCGCCAAGACTGAGAGCAGTCCAACATAAGGTGCGACCAACGCGAGTCTATCCGCTGGCAGTGCTGTGCCTCCCACCGAGGATGATGGATTGACGACGAACGATCCCAGCATGGTAGCAGGATGGACCGAGCAGTAGTAGGTGTAAGTGCCGGGCGCGAAGCTGACTGTAAAGGTTAGAACGGTCGAGGTTGAGAAAAGACTGGAGCAAATGTCTGCCCCTGAACAGTCCGGGGAAGGACCGTTCTTGTCGACATCCACAAACCACTGGTGCGGAGCGCCGTCACCACTGCTGAGCCTCAGAGTGATACTGTCTCCTTGGGTGACCGTAATGGTGGGGTTGGGCTTGCTCGTGGTGCCGTTCCATGCAGAGATGAAGCCAGTGAGTGTGATCGTATTGTTTACGCCCGCTGCCTTAGGAATGAGCATGATGCTCGTCGACGCTAGGAGTGCTGCCCCCAGCAAGAGGGCTGTGAACAGAGTTATGGAATATCCACGGTCTATCATGCAGAAGTTCCGATCGGAGTAGGAGGTTAATAAGACTATGGTAGAGTACGAGCAGATAAGTTGATCGAGTAGAAAAGCGAAGTCGAGAAGGTGAGCCGACAAGGTGGAGAGTCGTGCAGAAAACTTGAACAGCGATCTAGTCCAATAGCGGAGTCGTTTCCGGTCCTCGAGGTCGAAACAGTATTCTTTTCTATCCCTCCAGAGCACGCCCGAAGACCAGATACGAAAGATTCTCTTGAGGGTGTGAAGGCTTGAGTGATGTGCTCCGGCGTGTGAAGGGCTTCTTCGTGCCTGGTGAGAAGAACGCGTTTCTCCGCATTCAGGAGCTGGCCGGGCTTGCCGAGGAGGCGCTTCAACTACTCGTCAAGATACTCGCAAGCCCAAGCCACGGTCTCAAGGACATTGAGAGCCACACAGAACGAATCAACGTGTTGGAGAAGAGTGGCGATAAGATTACCCGGTCTCTTGAAGAGATGATTGGGCGAGGCTCGATGACTGGAAGTCTGGACTATGACTTCGGACGATTAGCCGACAACGTAGACAGTATTCTAGACCGGGCGCACGGTCTCTCCAGGCAGCTCCGGCGTGTGACGCGGCGTCCGTTGAGAGAGGCTAAGGAGTTCGACTCGGACATCCGGAAGGAGCAGATCAGCCTCATCGAGATAGGTCTCGCCCAGCTCCGCATGTTCAGAAAGCTATTGAACACAGCAGGCTCTGACCGGAAACAGGCGATAGACCTGGCGCGCCAGATCGAAATCCTGGAGGAGCAGGGAGACGATGTCAAGGATGCGATGCTGGACGAGATCTACGGGTCGTGGGAGAAACTAGACTACGCCTCGTTCCACAACTATCTCGAGACCACCATAGAGGCTGATGACATGCTGGATCTCTGCGAAGACGCTTCCGATCTTGTCATGGCTATCACGAAAGCTTTGGGCGCTTAGGGCAGAGAATGACCGCGCCGGTTGATACTGCCTCACTGGTACTCGCGGGTCTATTGGGCATGCTCGTAGGGGGAAACAATCTCTCTGCATGCTGCGGCACAATAATTGGAAGCGGAATGGTTCGCCGCCGATCCGGAATACTCCTAGCAGTAGTCGGCTACATAACGGGACTGGTAATAGAGGGCCCTAAGCTCTTCCGGGTCACGGAAGTCTTCCTCCCAGCCAACACTTCCACCGGTGCCTTCGCGATCCTGTTCGCATCACTGCTAGTCTTCCTCGGAGGCGAATTCTTCAAAGTCCCCCTCTCACTCTCCAAAGCGCTCACGGGCGCAATTCTCGGCGTCAGCGCCTCTCTAGGAATACTCGGCCAGACCAGATACCTTGCCCTAATCCTCGGTTTCTGGTTCCTCGTCCCACTGGTCGCAACCGCACTGGGAGTTCTAATGATCGTCGTTGATGATCGGATGAGCCCAAGGAATCTCTGGTTCAAGCTGACACTGCTTAAGGCAGGACTGTTGCCGCTGGCATTTCTCTCCGCCTACGTTCTCGGCGTCAATACTCTCGGCCTCATCGCCGGAGTACCCTACCATCAGAGCTTCGACGCAACAATAGCTGTGGGACTAGGAGCAATCCTCGGCGCGTTTCTTCTAGGCAGAGGAGCGCTAAGAAGGCTGACGGAGGGCATATTCAGCCTCCGGTATCCCAACGCGTTCTTCGCACAACTCGTCGGGTCCGCCACAGTCGAATTGGCCAACCAGCTCGCGGTACCATTGTCCATCACCGAGACAGTATCCTCCGGCATCATCGGATCAGGATTGGCGCGCAGGATGAGAGTCCTGAATGTCCGCAACATATTCCTCATCATATCCAGCTGGATCATCTCACCCATAGCAGGATTCCTGCTAGCCTACGTCATAACAAAGCTTCTGTAGACCGAAGAACTATTGGGATCAGCCGAACAAGCTACACCCCAAGATACTCGAGAGGTACTGGCAGTCACTTTGACTAGTTGCATTTTGTTTAAAATTGCGTCGAACCATATGAAACGACCGAGCGAAAAACGGCGAGCGTTCTAAATTGGCACCCTCCTTTAACGAGGAATCTGACAAACATAGGCACGTTTCAGGCCTTGTCAAATTTGTAATCTTAGCCCAGGCAGCTATCATACTCTCATTTACCGTCTGGACATATCAGGAATACCTGAACAACGTGTATCTCCAAGAATACATCATCAGCCTCTTCCGGACAAGCCTCATCGCAGACGCAATCTTGTCCATGGTGACAATCTCAGTATTCGCGCTCGGCACGTTCACCCTGCTTGGCTCAATGAGCAGCAGACATCGAGAGAACGACGAATGGACCGTCTCGCCACAGCGCACAAACGAGGGCCTTGAGCTATTGTCTGTACCGTCGGTGCCCGTTCTGGACACAGTTGAACCCCCAACCCCTAAGGCGCCGAGAACGAGCCGACGACGCCACCGGAAACCGAGAATAGACGCCGATGATCTTTATCGCTCCATGCTTCAACACGCTGACGATGACAGATAATAGTCCAACACTTCTCTCGAAGACTCGCCACCCAGAGACAATCTCAAGGCCCACGCGCTCATTTCTAACCCCCTTTAGTAACAGTAACTCGCCTGGCCTGATCACACGTTCATCGCGTGGACTAGGGGAGTCCAAATAGTCTTGGGCAGGGTCTGGTATGGTACGTCTATTCCCAAATCGGAGCAGCACTCTAAACAGATGGGAGAACGGAATTGGAATCGGTCGACCAAGACTCTCCAAAGGCACGATTCCGATTCGGGTTTTCCGGTAAGCGTAAACGCGCAAAACCGCTCGAACAAACGGCTAGCCTCAGTGTCTCATCGGATGATATTCTGGATAGTCTCACAAGACAGGCGTCGTCCCAAGTAGGAGTCGGAGAACAACAGACGCAGAGCCTCGAACTGATAGGCGAAACCGATGAGCAAGGTCTGTTCTCTGAACCGACTCTCGCAACCGTGGGACATACAAGACTAGAGACGGGAAGAAATCTTGGGCGCTACGCCATTGTTCTGATGTGTCTCGGAGGACTAGCAATAGTCTGGCTCTACAGCTCCGGAAGACAAATCTTCGAGGCGATCCAATGGGACGCCATAGTCCAGAAGACGGGAGTTCAATCGGTGTTTGCCAATCCTGCCCAGATCGCGATCATGTCCATCTTCGCAATGATAATTGCTCTCTGGATCGCGTACAGGAGAAGAGCTTCACGCCTTCAAATCCCAATCTGATAGTTAGTGGCTAAGCGGGACTGGTCGACTGAGCGACCAGCCGGAGTTGGCGTCTGCTGCCCAAGGTTCTATGATGTCTAGATTCTTATCAAGCCGGGAACGAACAACCAGACATCCTCCCTGCGACACGGACGGGCTTCTCAGCTTCAACCTCGTCTTCAACGTTAAGAGTGGGTCAGAGCTTTGGTCTAACAGAATGCCCCATTATCAGGTCGGACATTTTTCGAGTACTGGGCGGACCATGTCTACGAACATGTTCGATGGAATGGGCAGATCGGGATGGCGACGTGAGCGCATCATCTCGACTCCTGAGACTGTCTGTCCAATGTGCAGGAGGGTCAGACGGATGTCAGGCGAACGCCGATGTGCGATACACCTCAAAGCCGCGACCCTGGAGACTCATCACCCCGAGTTTGACACCAAGAGTATAGTCGGCTCGAGCCCGCCGGGGGTCTTTGTAGGCCGGTTTGGCTATCCGAAAGTCTTCGTCGGACCCATGGTCCCGCCCGTCTCGGGGGACACGACGATTCTTGACACGCCGGAATGGTGGATGGGTAAGGGCTTCGACGAGATCGTCGACTATCGGTACAGTCTCCTCCGCGGCTACAGCAGAGCCGACATCTTGGACGCACGTGAGGGTAGCAAGATCATCGATACATTGCAGGAGGTTGCGATGATGACAAAGCCTGTTGAGACAGAGCTAGTCCTCGCAAAGCCTCCCCGTAAGGTCTTGGACATGCGTGAGGATTCCCAACCCTTCGGCCCCATCGCGCCCCTAGCCTCCTTCCAGACCGGAAACTCTTCCGTTGACGACAGGATCGAGAAGGCATTCTACGACCGAGATCTACGAGCAGACGACGCGGTCCTCCAGCTCTACAGGGACAATGTTCTGGTGACCAGGATTCAGAGAGCCTTCAGCCTAGGCATGTTCGGTGAGGGTAAGAGGAGGAAGCTTGTACCCACCCGCTGGAGCATCACAGCAGTCGACAGCAATCTCAGCCTGAGGCTGATGTCCCGGGTCAGACACTACTCGCCCATCGGCGAGTATCGCGTCTACAAGTACACCTATCTCGACAACGTCTACGTTGGAATCCTCACCCCCGAGAGCTGGAGGTTTGAATGGATCGAGGCCTGGTTCGAACCCGAACTCCTCGCCACAAGCTTCCCAGACGTAAACATGGACAAGGATGTTGAGACGATCGACTACACCACCCCCGGAGGATACCGGCCCGTAATGCTGGGAGACTCAGAAGGATACCGAGGACGGAAAACCTACGCAAAACCCGGAGGCTGCTACTACTCTGCAAGACTGGCCGTCTCTGAACATCTCGACTCGATAGGAAGACAAGCCGGAGCAATAATGCTGAGAGAGATCCACCCCGGGTACATAATGCCAGTCGGGGTCTGGAATGTTAGGGAGAGCCTGCGAGCACTCCTGAAGACAAGATTCGAACGGTTCGACTCCATGGATGGAGCGCTGAACTACGCGACGACAATACTCGAGATACCAAAACGTGGCTGGATCGAGACCTCAGCTCTTCTACAGAAGGCATACTTCCAGAGAAAAATCAGCGAGTACAACTAGACGGGTTCATTTCCTCGACATCGCTTTCCTCTGCATGCTGGTCGGAGTAAATCTATGATCCGGCTGCCTATAATCTATGTTTCTTCAGAAACGTGATTTGGCTCTAGAAGAGAGTAGGAAAAAATGGGGTGTTGACGGCTTGTTTAGTGTTGCGCTACTTGGAAGCAGGCGACATCATACTGCGATACGGCTGCCGAGTTTGCCGGGGTTTGAAGGGTTTGTCCGCTACCCGCGTAGTGGGTGTCTGCGTTTGCGAACCCTTGCGTGTTGAAGCCTGCTGGAGACAGTGGTCCGGATGGGAAAACAGATTGACAGCTCTGGTTGGGCTGACCCAAAGTGCCCGTGTTGTTGTCGGCCGCGACCGGTCTCGCAAGGAGTGGTATTGTTGCAAGAGACAGGATTGCTATTGCGAGCAGAAGCCTATTGGTCATTGTCATTTGCTTGCCTCTGAGGCAGACGCCAAGAGTGTGACTGTCTCATAAAAATGTTACTATCATAGTAGTAGGTAATGGATTCCACCATCAAGATAGTACAGATTATGCTATTCTCTCAACAAGACGAGACGTTTGTTCTCGTCAGTCTTCGTTGGCTTCGATTCTGAGCTGGTGAAGCTCACCGTCTGCCTTCATCACGGTGATTATGACTAGTCTGCGTTCAACGTCTACCTTCAGAATCCTGCCGCACTGCAGAACATGTTTAGCGTCTCGGGGGATACTCGGCCCTTGGTCCTGCTTGACCTTGATTTTGGGCTTGTTCTGGTTCTCAAGTATCTTCTTTATGCCATCGTAAAGGCTGATTACCGCCTCGTTGTCCGTGTCCAACTCCTTCGGCTCTTCCCATGCAGCCAACCCGATCCCCAGCGTCTAGCATCCATCCTCACAGAGAGGTCTGCCAATTGCAGGTCGTTACCAGACCCTAATCCATCAGGTGACGCTGTCCCGGGATGGAAAAGACAGCGCGAGATAAGAACGCCGGATAGCGTTAGCTACACGATAAACTCCAGTATTGATGGTTCGACCAACGCGTTTGAGTTCGGGGAACCACGTGATACGCCTTGTCTAATCTGTAGACTACTTATGAGGGTCGAAATGTAATCCGGGAGCCTTCTATATCCAGTGGCTTCTCTTGAAGTAGTAGACGAATCCGAGAGCCGTGATCACCATTGCTGAGACAAAAAGATAGAATCCCAGAGGGCTATCGCTCCCCGGTTCGAAAAAGCCAGGAGTGAAGTTTGTTCCGTAGATGCCGGCCAGGAGGCTGAGGGGGAGAAACATCGTCGCAACCGCCGTGAGCAGCTTTATCGTATTATCCGTCGAGGCAGAGTGTAGGCTGATGTAGAGGTCTCGAACGTCACTTGTCCTGTCTCTATCATTGTCGATCGTCTCCAACAGCTGAAAAGAGTGGTCATATACGTCCCTGAAGCTCCTGAGACTTGAATCCGCGACGAAAGGAACCGCTCCGCGCATCACCATACCAAGCATATCCCTGGTGGGAGTCAGAGAGCGCCTCAAGACCATCAGCCGTTTTCGCACACCTCCTATCGTCGTCACGATCTGCACAACATTCTCCATCCTCCTCACCCGGGTCTTGAACGTCGTGACCGCCTGTTTGTCAAGCTCCTCAAGCCGATTCTCCACCTCGTCCAGGATCGGATAATAGGCATCCACCGCGAAGTCAAGGAAGACATAGTAGAGCAGATCTGGCGATGGGATGTTTCCGAGCGGGGCAAGACCCCTGGCTCTGATCCGGGAGTCTACTGCTTGGATGAGCTCCGACTCCATTGAGTGGATGGTTATGATCCAGTTCTTCTGGAAGAAGATGAAGAGCTCGATTATCTCGCTCCTGTGATTTTTAACAATCGGTACATGGATTACAGCGAACACATTCTTCCCATAATCTTCCAGCTTTGGTCTCTGATCCTTGTGGATCACATCTTCCACGGCGAACTCATCTAGGCCAAATCTCTTCTTCAGCTCTCCAAGCTCCTCCTCGGTCGGGCTCTCCGCGTCAACCCAGAGCATCTCACCATCACGAATCTGCTTAGGGAATTCTTTCACTGTCTCGGCTGGCGCAGCACCATCTCTCTGCCCGAGAAGTGTGAGCGTTATCAATGACCGCGGTTGTGAACGGAGCAGAACGGGATAATAAGATTCATGAGACCTTACCTGCCTCTAGTCTTCGAGAGTAACACAACCAGCAGTACATGGATCCTCTAGATGGTCCTGATCATGTTCAAGAGTAGGGTGGGGGCCTTCTAGACGAGTCTCGTCGATCTTCTGATCGCCGTCGGGAGTGCGGGACTAGTCGTTTTCAGCCTGCCCACGGCCCTCAACAAGAGCTCCCAAGTTCCGAGAAAAGCCGCCAGCATTCCAACAGCCTCCATCCTGACATACTTCGTCCCTCTATTCGCGACTAGCGGACTTGTACTCACATCCCTCACAATTGCCGGGCAAGCCATCGTCTGGTGGCTCATTGTCCTGTTCAGACCCGTACAGAGGCGAGACAGCGAGAAGACAGACCAGCATCCGAGTCGTCGCCGTTAGCCAGTAGGGCTGGTCCTCCCGTAGCCTTTTAAGAACACAATCATCCAGCACCAGTGAGGCCGGAGATCTTCGATTCCACAAATTCCTCCTCGGAGCAGCGTAACAATTGAGCAAGGGAATCGTAGGCAAACTTATCCGCGATTACAAACCCTCAAAGTCCGAGGAAGAAATACTTCGATGGTGGAAGACTAGCCGGGCCTACGAGAAGACGAAGAAACACTCTCTGAAGAAACCCAGGTTCTACTTTGTAGACGGTCCACCGTTTGTAACCAATCCACCCCATGTGGGAACGGGCTGGAACAAGACACTGAAGGATGTAGTCATACGCTTCCAGAGAATGAACGGCCATAATGTCCATGACCAGCCGGGCTATGATTGTCACGGATTACCAGTCGAAGTGATGGTTGAGAAGAGTCTCAATCTCACATCAAAGAAAGATATCGAGAATGTAATCGGCATTGACCGGTTCATCGCCGAATGCAAGAAGTACTCTGATGAGAACATCAAGAGTCAGACCCGGGTCTTCAAGGATCTCGGCATATGGATGGATTGGGAACGTCCGTACATAACATACCAGGACAGGTATATCGAGTCAGTCTGGTGGACAGTCAAACAGGCTCAACAGAAGAAGCTACTCTACAAGGGACTGAGAGTTGTCCACTGGTGCCCCCACGACGAGACAGCCCTAGCAGGATACGAAGTGACAGACGAGTATCGCATAATCAAGGACTACTCCATCTACGTGAAACTACCCATCGTCGACAAGCCCCGAGAATTTCTCCTGATATGGACGACCACTCCCTGGACCCTACCAGCAAACGAGGGCGTCATGGTTCACCCCAACATGATCTACTTGAGTGTGGAGGTCGACGGCGAGAAGCTGATAATCGCCAAAGAGAGACTATCACAGGTAATGGGAGAAAGACCCTACAAGGTCCTTGAGGAGCGGAAAGGACAGGACCTGGAGGGAGTCTCCTACGTCCCGCCCTTGCTAGAAGAGACTCATCAGAAGACAGGTGGGACGCTTCACAGGGTGTTCTTGAGTTCGGAGTACGTAACGATGACAGACGGCACCGGCCTGGTCCACATGGCTCCCGGGCACGGTGAAGAAGACTTTGAGGTAGGCCAGCGAAACGGCCTACCGGTACTGTCTCCAGTAGACGCGTCAGGACGCTTCACTCCTGAAGCGGGAAAATATGCCGGACTTCAAGTCAGAGAGGCAAACCCGGTGATCGTCAAGGACCTTGAAGCCAGGGGATTACTCTTCAGAGAGGAGACGATCGAGCACTCATACCCCCATTGCTGGCGTTGCAAGACCCCACTCATACTGCGAGCCACGGACCAGTGGTTCATCAAAGTCACTGACTTCAAAGACAAGATGCTTCGAGAGAACAAGAGTGTCCAATGGACCCCAGAATGGGCGGGGTCTAAACGATTCCACGCATGGTTGGTTGGTGCTCGAGACTGGGTCATCAGCCGTCAACGCTACTGGGGAACTCCTCTCCCTGTCTGGACATGTCAAGAGTGTGGAGAACGCACGGTAGTAGGCTCGAGAACTGAGCTAGAGAAGATAGCCATTCGACATCCGCGAAAGTATGAGCTTCATAGAAACGGCGTGGACCAAATTGAAACCAGATGCAGGTGTGGTGGGAGAGCTAGGAGAGAGCCAGATGTCCTCGACGGGTGGCTTGATTCTGGAGTAGCCTCGTGGGCAGGACTAAACTATCCACCTAACGCGAAGGAGCTGAGAGCCTGGTGGCCAGCCGACGCGATTGTTGAAGCTCACGACCAGACCCGAGGCTGGTTCTACAATCAGCTAGTCTCCAGCATTCTAGTCTTCAACAAGACTCCGTACAAGTCCGTGCTCATGCATGGACACACCTTGGACCCAGATGGAGAGAAGATGAGCAAGTCCAAAGGAAATTTTGTGAGCCCGGGCGATGTGATTGGAAAATATGGCAGAGACGCTCTGCGATTCTACACGCTTCAAACCACCGTCTGGGAAGACTTCCGGTTCTCATGGAACGCGGTCGAAGCAGTGGCCCGTGACCTCCAGATAATCTGGAACGTCTACGCATTCGCAACCCTCTACATGATCCTAGACAAATTTGCACCACTCAAATGGCCGTTACAACGATTGTCCAGATTGTACCGCCAGGAAGATAAATGGCTGCTCTCTCGAACGGAGAGACTCGTCCAAGACGTCAGCGAGCATAACGAAGAAATGGAATTCCACCATTCAGCCCGGGCCCTGAGAGATTTCGTGATAGAGGATCTCAGCCACTGGTACATCCGCCTCGTAAGGAGACGATTCTGGCTGGAGAAGAAGAGCAGAGACAAGCTCGCAGCCTATGCAGTTCTCCACCACGCCCTCAGGACCTGGCTCAGCCTCGCAGCGCCCATGATGCCATTCGTGACCGAGACAATCTACCGAGAATCATTCAGAGGGACAGAACCGAAGGGTCCAGAAACCGTCCACATGACGCGATGGCCAGTCGCGTCGAGAAGGTGGATCAACAAGACGCTCGAGGAGGAGGTGAAGATTGTCCAGCACATCTCGGAAGGAGTAGCCTCGGCTCGACAGTCAAAGAAGATCAAACTTCGACAGCCAGTCTCAGATATCCTTGTAGTCTCAGACAAGCCGGTGGTAAGACGCACCGTCAAATCACTCCACGATCTTCTCCTTCAACAGACCAATGCAAAACATGTCAGGCTCGTAGGCATCACAGAAGCAGAACGATTGAAGAGGCTCATCGTTGAGCCGAACTTCAAGAGTGTCGGCCCAGCCTTTCGGGGCGACGCAAACAAGGTCGCGCAGGCACTCCGCACCAAAGATGGACGAGAGCTTCTGAGAGCTTTCAAAGGAGATGGACACTTCCAGCTGAAGACTGACCATGAGGATTACGAGATCACTAGCGAGATGGTGACGCTGAGAGAGGAGATGCCTGAGAACTATGCTCTCGGAAGCTTTGACGAGGGACGGGTCTACGTGGACCTTACAATCCCAGCCGATCTAGTAAGGGAGGGATTCGTCAGAGACGTAATACGCCGACTGCAAGAAATGAGGAAACGCCTCGACCTCCCCGTTGACGCGTTCGCAGACACATTCATCTCTGTCGCTGATCCAGAAAGACTCGGTTGGCTAGAGGACGAAAGGGACTTGCTGATGGAAGAAGTGCGAGCCAAGACACTACTCCTCCTACGAGCAGACCAGGCGAAACCCGGCGCGACTCTAGAAGAGACTTGGCAGATCGGGGGCCACGAGCTTCATATGGGCATGTCACAAGTAACGGGGAAGCCCCAAATGGTTCAAGCCTGATCTTCGGACACAGTTGACACATATCAGAGCGACGTCGCAGAAAGTCGCGTCTTCTGGTCAACGAGCGCGATGTTCATGGTGACGAAGGAAGTTACTCATATTCAATCAACAACACCGAAGGTCAGGGCTTTGCACGAGCTAAATCCTGATTGTTGGATGTGCAAGAGCCTACGCGAGCCAGCTCATCTTGTCTTCTTCGAGTCGCGAACCTCTATCGGAAAGCTCAATCCGGACCAGTTCTTCAGAGGCTACTCGTTCGTGACTCTCAAGTGGCATCGAGAAGAGCTCTTCCAGCTCTCAGACAGGGACCGGAAGGAATTCCTCGAGGACATGTCACGAGTGGCAGCGGCTCTAGCTAGGAGCCTGAGCCCGGACAAGATGAACTATGAACTCCTCGGCAATGGAATGCCTCACCTCCACTGGCACCTGGTCCCCCGGTACAGGGACGATCCTTTCTGGGGCCGCCCTATCTGGACCGGACCTCGAAGAAGGAAGAGGCTCGCGCGGGAGGATTACGAGGATCTTCTTACTCAGCTCAGAGCCAGACTTCGAAAATAGCTAAACGTTCACCAGAATCAGCCAACAGTACCGTTCAGCCCTCGTTCCCAGTTACGCCAGATTGAAACCGCCAGCAGCCGCTCCACAAGTATATTTCGCGGATTGGAGCGTTGTACGCCACGTACGCCGAGGTCTTTCTAGACGTCGCGGCATTGGTCCTTCCCGCAATCGCTCTTCGACGACTATTGCTCCAGAAGGCATCTTTCTGGGGAGTGAGAGCCGGAAACCTTGCGCGGCTGAACCTCTATTTCCTTTCCGCCGTGCTATTCGACATCCTTCGCAGCATTGGTTTCGAGTGGGCTGCATACGGTCTCCAGGCCAGTGTTGCCCTAGTCTTCGCCGTGGTAGGATTGATGGCCGGTAACCTGTACTTCTGCCCGGAATGTAACACCCTTCGGGAGGCGTGGTCTCGGTTGAAGTCGCGAACTTCCCTACTCCTCTACGAAATCATAGTGTTTGCTTGGTTAGGACTCAACATATTCCTACCCGCCTGGTATCTACCATACACCATCGCACTGCTATCGGCAGGGGCGATATACCCAACAACACTGTTTCTAGCTGCGGGAAAACGGGCCAAGCCTCCGCATGTCAAGAGAGCGATGGCAACCCTTTCCATAACCTGGTTGTTCTTCGTCACGCTCGGCACTTTCTTGTTCGCCCTGGGTGCGCAGCCTCCTGTGCTTCCAGTGTCCCTCCCGGCGGCTTGGGAACTGGCGTTTTTGGTGGGGTCAGTCCTGACTATCATCAAGCCTGGGCATCGTTACCTGATCCTCCATGACTCGGGAAGGAGAGCTATTGCTTTCCTCGCATCGACATTGAAAGGGTTGATCGACTCAGGGTCAAAGATTATCGTCAGCGCGTCCAGTAGCGGCTGGCTTGTTGGAAATCTATCCCAGAACGAACCACGCTTCGAGGAATGGAAGAAGAGCGGCAGGCTAATCGTTTCGCAGAGTGAGCAAGATCAAGACTTGCCGCGAGAAGGTCTTTCGGAAAGGTTGAGCTTTGGCCCAATATCGAAAGTCTATCTCAAAGAGATAGGGCAGGAGAATCTTCAAGGCCAGATAGCACCAATCGACAAGGAGACGACTGATAAATATCAAGGGCCAGCAGAGCTATTCCTCCTCGAGAGCAGTAAGGCTCCCCGGCCTCAGCTTACAGAGTTTCTACGCCAGAACACGGGCGTAGAGCTGCTGAACTTGTCCGAGTCGACGGAACCATTCTCGTCCTTGGTGAATCTTGATCACCAGCAGATACGTGGTTCAGTCATACTCTTCGAATATGACAGCAATTCTGACTACGAGAGTGCGGTTGACAAGTTTCTAGCAGAGGGAACTAGCAACGCTGAGCTCTGTGTCCTTTTCACCGTGAAGTCCAGCAAGCTCTATCGCGCGATCAAGGGAAGGCGGATGATCAAGATTATCGCTGCCTCATCGCTCCTCTCCGCCCCGGACGAGCTACCAGACGGCGAGATGCAAATTCCGGACAAGGAGCTTGGACTCGTAGCGAGAATCGTCTCTGACTTCCTCGACAACAGCAAGAACTCGGGGGCGAGTTTCGTATTCGATAGCATAACCGATCTTATCAGAGGCGAACGATGGGAACAGGTCTACGAAGGGATTCGACAGCTGATAGACCTGTTAACCGTTCCAAATGCCACAGCTCTCTTCCTTGCCAACACAAACACCATGGAGCCCCGATTCGTAGGCGCCCTCCGTGGACTCTTCGCCGTCCAGATAAGAATCGACAACTATGGTCTCAGAGCAATAAAAGCTTCGACTCACCAGGTCGCCCAATAAGTCATTCTCATATCACGAAGCGAGCGAGGATCTTTCACTCTAAGATTATTTAAAGTACAGTCAAACGGATTAACAGAACAGGCTCAAACCGGACTGTCACAGGCTTGGAGCATCACAGTCACGACATTGTAATCGTAGGCGGAGGCGCCGCAGGTCTCCGAGCAGCCATAGCAGCAGTCGAACTCCAGCCGAAGATGGATGTTGCAGTCGTCTCAAAAGTCTACCCGATGCGGAGCCACACCGTCTCCGCGGAAGGAGGAATGGCGGCAGTCACCCGCGAATACGACAGCTTCGACTCGCACGCATACGACACGATCAAAGGGAGCGATTTCCTAGCCGACCAAGATTCGGTCGAGTTTTTCGTAAAGGAAGCACCCCGCGAGTCCTATCAACTAGAACACTGGGGCTGCCCGTTCAGCCGAGACCCGGACGGACGGATCAGCTCTCGAGCCTTCGGTGGAATGAGCGTCAAAAGAACCCTCTTCGCAACCGACAAGATCGGCTTCCATCTCCTCCACACCCTCTTCCAGACTTCGCTCAAGTACGAGAATATCCATCGATACGATGAGTGGTTCGTAACCTCCCTACTGGTTGACAAAGACCGAGTTGAGGGCGTAACCGCGATAGAGATGCGTACCGGAGAACTGGTCACTATTCTCGGCAAGGCAGTAATCATCGCAACGGGAGGCTGCGGACGTATCTTCCAGTTCACCACAAATGGATGGATCAAGACCGGCGACGGTATGGCACTAGCCTACCGCGCAGGAGTCCCGTTGAAAGATATGGAAATGGTCCAGTACCATCCTACCCTCCTTCCGAACACTGGTATCCTGATCACTGAAGCGGCCCGCGGAGAGGGAGGTCATCTGCTGAACAAGGACGGAGAACGATTCCTCAAGCGGTACGTCCCGGGAAAAATGGAGCTCGGTCCGCGCGACATACTCTCTAGGGCCGAGATGAGTGAGATCAACGCTGGAAGGGGATTCGACGGACCCTATGGAAGTTACGTAAATCTTGATCTTACGCACCTAGGCGAGATAACCATCGAGGACAAGCTACCCTTTGTTAAGGAGCTCGCCGAGAAATACCTTGGAATAGACCCTGCGCATGAGCCAATCCCTGTAAGACCTGGACAGCACTACATGATGGGAGGCGTGCACACAGACATGCACGGGTTCACGGGAATGCCGGGACTCTACGCCGCAGGCGAAGTGGCATGTGTAACCATGAACGGCGCCAACAGACTCGGAAGCAATTCCCTAACCGAATGCCTTGTCTTCGGCGCTGCAGCGGGCCGAGCCGCAGCCCAGTATGCAATGCACGAGAACAGTCCCAGTTTCGGAAACCCTGTCCAGGGAGAAGCTATGGTGGAGGAGAAGCGGATATTCGACCAGCTCCTCAAAAACGAGCAGGGGGAGAAGGTCTCCAGCATCAGAACCGAGATGCAGAACCAGATGGAGAAGAATGTAGGAATCTACCGAGAAGAGAACCGCCTCAAGGAGGCATGCAGAATAGTCGGAGAACTCAAGACCCGTCTCAAGAATGGCATAGTTGAGGACAAGGATCATGTATACAACACAGAACTCGTCGCCTCACTTGAACTCGACTTTATGCTAGACGTTGCAGAAACGATACCCTACTCTGCATTGCAGAGACACGAATCGAGAGGGGCTCACTACAGGACGGACTACACGAAACGGGACGATGCTAACTTTCTCAAGCACTCTATGGCACATAAGACGACTGGGCCTCCAAGGATCGATTACAGTCCTGTCACGATAACCAGATGGAAACCAGAGGAGCGCGTCTACTAACAAAATGAGCCAAGACGTAGCCACAATAAGAGTAACACGGTATCGACCGGAAAAAGACTCGAAGCCTTTCTTCCAAGAATACAAGGTCCCCTACCGGCACGACATGGTCGTGCTCGACGCCCTCAACTACATCAAGGCCGAGATCGACGGAAGCCTCACCTACCGATGGTCGTGCAGAATGGGCGTATGCGGCAGTTGCGGCGCCAACATAGACGGCGAGCCAAAGCTGACATGTGCCAGTTTTCTTCACGATTTCAAAGGCCGGACCATTACCATTGAGCCCATGACCCACTTTCCGGTAATCAAAGATCTCGTTGTTGACATGGAGGATTTCATGGAGAAACTTGTCAAGATCAAGCCTTGGATAATTCGCGACAAAGAGACGCCTCCCGAACAGGGTGAATACAAACAGTCAGCACAAGAACTAGAACGCTACAGCCAGTTCTCATCCTGCATCAACTGCATGCTCTGCTACGCCGCATGCCCCATCTACGGACTCAACGAGAAATTCCTCGGACCAGCCGCAACAGCACTCGCCTACCGTTACATCGAAGACTCCAGAGACCAAGGAAAAGATGTACGATTCCCAATAGTCCACGAAATGGAGGGCGTTTGGGAATGCACACTCGTCGGGGAATGCAGTGTCGTATGCCCGAAAGGCGTTGACCCAATGCTCGCTATCCAGAAAACAAAAATTCTTGGAGCGACGAACGCGCTAAAGTCGCTCTTAATGCCCCGAGGCGGACACTAGTATGGGAGACGCTAAGCGCTATCCGGAGCTGAGGAGACGACTATCCTACCGATGGTGGACCGCCAACAGACACTATACCATGTACATGGTCCGCGAATGGACCAGCCTATTCGTCGCCCTGTACAGTCTTATGTTCATCTACGGACTCTCACTCTGGGCGACAGGCTCCCGCGCCGACTTTCTCAACTTCCTGAAGAACCCGGCGATCATCGGATTCAGCCTAATTGCATTCGTCTTCACAATGTACCATGCGGCAACCTGGTTCTACCTCCTAGGCGCGGTCGTACCGGTCAAGATCGGACGAAGTAGAACCAAACCCTGGCAGGCACTCGTCCTCAACATTATCCTCTTGATAATAATCTCCTTCCTAGCGATCTGGCTTGTTGTGCTGAGATGAAAGTGGAAACACACAAGGTCGCGAGGCTCCACGCACTCCTCTGGGGGATATTCTCCCTAGGCGGGATGATCGCTGCATTCCTCCTGCCGGTCATGATCTATATGACGGCGATCGCCTACCCGTTTGGGCTATGGCCATTCAGCAGTCCGTCCGGCTGCCTCTACTGCCCGACAAGGGATCCAAGCTTCCTCGTAACAGGACACTTGCTCGGCGCACTCTTCATCTTCGTAACAATAGCAGGCTCACTCTACCATGGAATATTCCGATTCCAAACCACACTGACCGAACTAGGGCTCCTCAAGTATAGGAGAGCATTGGAGGCTGTCGGATACTTCATCATATTTGTAGGAATCATCGTTCTAGGGTACTACCTAGTAGCATGGTATCTCAATGGGACCATAGCATAGTCGAATTTCCACTAACCTCAACCAGATCTTATCTCATAAATGCAGCCCGGAAGAGGATGCGTTCATGGAAACCTCGGGAGGATAGATCAACCAGTCCTCTGACATTCTAATACTGCGTGCTCTGTCGTAATGTTCTGGTGAAGAGTTTGAGCCATGGGCATTCACTCGAAGAGTTTAGACGCTATCGCGAGAAGATGAACGAGAAGATTCTAGCAAGAGGAAATCTCGGGATAAAACGGTTCTTCAATCTAGACACACAAGCCTACGACGATGGCGCGCTTCCCAAGAAAACGAAAGAACTGCTGGGCTTGGTGGCCTCACTGGTTCTAAGGTGCGATGACTGTGTTACCTACCATATCATCCAGTGCGTGGAACAGAAGGTAAGCGACGAAGAGTTCTTCGAAGCCTTCAACATAGGCCTAATAGTTGGAGGGTCCATCACGATTCCACACCTTCGCTACGCGGTCGACACGCTTGAAGAGTGCAGGAAAAAAGCGAGAGCTAGGTCTTCGTCTTAGACCACTAAAATGGTGGGCCGGGGGAGATTTGAACTCCCGACCGTGCGTCCTCTAAAGGGATTCCGCGTGTAAGGCGGACGTTCTCACCGGAGGATCCTTCCCAACCGGGCTGAACTACCGGCCCACTCCAAAAGAGTCGTCGCGTCTACCCGGGTAGATTACGATTTAGGTCGAGATTACCGAACCTCGCCAATATTGGGAGCTTGTCCTTTTATAGAGCGAGTGGGTAGTTTTCATTCTGGGCATTTATGGCGGGTAAGGAGCCGCTCGTCTACATCGACGGTGAATACCAGCCAAAGGGCAGCGCGAAAATATCCGTTTATGACCATGGTCTCCTTTATGGCGACGGGGTCTTCGAAGGCATACGCGCCTACAACGGAATAGTCTTCCACCTTCGCGAACACATCGAGCGAATGCTAGAGGGGCTGAGAATCACCAGGATCAATAGTCCACTATCGAAAGAGGAGCTGCTGAATGCTGTCGTCGAGACTCTTCGAAGAAACAATTTCATGGACGCA
>VBBG01000123.1 GCA_005882905.1 Candidatus Bathyarchaeota archaeon
ATCAAGAGCGAGGGAATGAGGGCGGTTCGGGTCTTAAGTCGAACTTTTCACGCTAGAAAGGTTGTAGCTGATATGAAGACTCTTGATGCTGGCAGGATTGAGGCTGAGATGGCTTTCGAGGCTGGAGCAAAGGTTGTGTCCATATCCGGCCTAGCACATGACAGAACGATTCGCGATTCGGTCCAGACCGCTGCTCGCCATGACGGGTTGTTGATGGCTGATCTGTTGATGTCCTCGAATCCGCGAAAGAGGGCGCGGCAGCTTCAGAGCCTGGGTGTTGACATTGTCTGTGTCCACATGGGCATAGACGCG